>JAZDIS010000355.1:0-4063 GCA_043804705.1 Pseudomonadota bacterium
CCTCCCTGGCCTCTTTCACCGTTTTTGAACACACCTATCCGGTTCCCGGATTCTTAGGCACCCTGCTGGCCCAGTATGGTCAGCTGTTCTTCGGCGGCCCCGGCTCCTTGCTCTTGTTTGTCGTGGTCCTGGTTATCTCCCTGATGCTGATCAGCAGCTTTTCCCCCTATTCCCTGGGGAATCGTTTGCGCGCTGCTCTGGCCAGCCGCTGGGCTAACAGGCAAACAGCCGGGGACAACCCCTCTGCCAAGCAGGAAAAGAAAGGGGCTGCAGCCGCTGTTCCCCTTGCCGCCGGGGCAAGCCCTGACCAAGATGAGCCCCTCGTGCCCAAGGTGCATGCGCCGGTAAAGCTTGAGGTAGAGGCCGTGGCCGAGGACGATTCCTTTCGCCTCCTGCCCGTGGCCAGCGGCGAATACCGGTTGCCGCCTTTATCCCTGCTGGATAAGCCGGAAAATCCGGAGGTGGTCGTGGACCGCGAGTACTACTATGCGGTCAGCGCCGAACTTGAAGAAAAACTCAATGATTTTGGGGTGGTGGGCAAGGTGGTCGGCATTTCTCCCGGTCCGGTGATCACCACCTATGAGTTTTCCCCGGCTCCGGGGGTCAAGATCAACAAGATCATCGCCCTGGCCGACGACCTGGCCCTGGGTCTCAAGGCCGAGAGCGTGCGCATCGTCGGTTCCATTCCGGGCAAGGCCGCGCTGGGGATCGAGATTCCCAACCCGACCCGCAATATCGTCTATGTCCGCGATATCTTCGCCCATGAAAAATTCCAAAAGGCCGCCTCCCGGCTTACCATCGGTCTGGGCATGGATGTGGTGGGCAATCCGGTCATCGCCGATCTGGCGCGGATGCCCCATCTGCTCATCGCCGGGGCAACCGGCTCGGGAAAAAGCGTGGCGGTCAACACCATCATCTGCTCGATTCTCTTTCGGGCCACGCCCGAGGAGGTCCGCCTTCCGCTGGTTGACCCCAAGCGCATCGAGCTTTCCTGCTACGAGGATATCCCCCATCTGCTGCACCCGGTGGTCGTTGACCCCAAGCTGGCCAGCCGCGCCTTGCTCTGGGCGGTGCGGGAGATGGAGCGGCGCTACCAGCTGATGGAAGAGGCCAAGGTCAAGAGCCTGGCCAGCTACAACGCCGAGGCCGCAGAAAAGCTGCCGCTCATCGTCATCATCATCGACGAGCTGGCCGACCTGATGATGGTCTCCTCCCGTGAGGTCGAGGATTCCGTGGCCAGGCTGGCCCAGATGGCGCGAGCCGCGGGCATGCACCTGATCCTCGCCACCCAGCGGCCCTCGGTGGATGTGCTCACCGGCTTGATCAAGGCCAACTTCCCGACCCGGATGTCGTTCAAGGTCTCCTCCAAGATCGATTCCCGCACCATCCTGGACGGGAGCGGGGCCGAGCACCTGCTGGGCGCAGGCGACATGCTCTTTATGCCCCCAGGCACCAGCAAACTCCAGCGGATCCACGGCGCCTACATCTCGGAAAAGGAAACCGAGCGGATCGTGACCTTCCTCAAGGAACAGGGCGCTGTCCGCTACGATGAAAGCGTGTTGAAGCTCGCCGAGGAAGCCGAGGCGGGCGAGGGCGACGAGGACGGGGATTCGGACGAGAAGTATGACGAGGCCGTGGCCCTGGTGTGCGAATCGGGTCAGGCCTCCATCTCCATGGTCCAGCGGCGGCTGCGGGTGGGGTATAACCGGGCGGCCCGGATGATCGAGCTCATGGAAAAGGAAGGGGTGGTCGGCCCGGCGGATGGCTCCAAGCCGCGCGAGGTCTTGGCTCGGAAAAATTACTAATTATTTTCCCTTGCGGCTTGCCAGAACTTAATCAATGACTAAAATACAGGACAGCGGTGTTCTGTTTTTTTTATAGGATTTGGGTGAGGAATGAATATGAGAGTGGCTGGATCGCCAATTGATATAACCAAGGTCCGGACGGTTGTGTACCACATGCCGGACGGCCAGCAGTTTTCCATCAACATGGAAGGCATTGAGCAGTTTGTCGAACTCGGACCGGGCCGGGTCTGCGACACCTCGGATATCGACGGGGTGCTGCATTTCTTCCCCCGCGGCAACGCCTAGTTTCTGGAAAATCCCTGCCTTGGCAAAGCGATGCTGATCAACCCCAAGAGCGACGGCCATGTCCACACCCGGCTCTGCCACCACGCCACCGGCGAGATGGAGGAGTATGTCGTCGCCGCCATCGACAAGGGGCTTGAGGAGCTGGTCTTTCTCGAGCATCTGGAATGCGGCGTCCGCTACCCCGAGGCCACCTGGCTGAGCGAGGAGGATTTTACCGCCTACCATGGCGAAGGCCAGAGGCTGCGGCAGGTTTACGGGGAGAGGATTCGCATCGGCCTTGGGGTGGAGGTGGGCTACAACCCCAGGCAGGTTCCGGAGATTCTTGCGTTTCTCCAGCGGTACGCATGGGACCGCGTCGGTATTTCCTTCCATTACTACGAGATCGATGGGCATCACTACAACGTGGTGAGCCGCCGCAAGGCCAACCTGGAGCCTCTTGGCAAGCAGGGGGTGGAGCGGGTGATCTCCGAGTACTTTGCCACCCTGCTGGAGGCCGTTGCTGTCCTGCCCGGTACGGTGCTCTGTCATTTGGATGCTGTGCTGCGGCATCATCCAGAGGTGCATTTCACCGGGGCGCACCGTCGGCAGATTACGGAGATTTTTCAGGGGATGCTTGGTAAGGGCATGGCTTTGGAGGTGAATACCTCCGGGTTTTCCCATCGGGGGGAGCAGTATCCGGTGCGCTCACTGATCGACGAGGCTGTGGCCTTGGGGGTTCCGCTGGTGGCTGGGTCCGATGCGCACCGGCCTGGGGAGGTGGGGCGGTTTTTCGAGAGGTTGTGGTAGGCTGCGTTCGCGAAGCCGTCAGGTTCGCGCCATGCCGAGGTACAATCCCAACCCGAGGACTGCGGTGCTCAGTATCTGGATGATATGAAAGAGTCCGTTGTGATCGAAGGGGAAAAAAAGGTGGAGCGAGAGATTGCTCGCCTGCACCGCAGCCGCAACCAGATTGAGTAGGATTGCCAGGGCAATGACTGCGGCGCCTTTCAACCGGTGGGTGGCGGCCAGAAAGGTGTAGATGGCCAGGGTGCTCAGCAGAACCGTTGCCGCGTAAACGATGAAGACGATAAACGGTCCGCCCAGAAGCGCGGTCACTCCGAGAAAGGCGGCGCTTACCCCGATGCCCCAGGGGACAAGACGCTTCGCCACCACTTTCCCCAGCCAATCAGCAACAGCCCCCACGATGAACAGCACCACGAGAATTCCAAGGCTCAGGTAGAGAGGCGTCCATAATGCCGTGCGCATGGGCTTTGGCATCTCCAGGCCATGGGTCAGGGCGCCGAGAAAGGATGCAATTGCGAGGAGACCGAAGACCCAGCACCAGAGGTTTGTTCGCCAGCGGTCGGCAGGCGCGGTGCGCAGAAGGAGTGCGATGATTATGGCGCATTCGATGGCCAGCAGTGCGTCGGTGGCGCTGGTTGTCAGTTCGGTTAGGGAGTTGATGAGAGGCATTCGGTAAACTTTTTGTCACTGTAGGCCGGGGCGTAAACATGCACCTCCCGACCAAACTCCTCGGCGGCAAGCAGCGCTTCGCTCAAGGAACTGGCCGAGGCTCCGTGCAGAACCTCGCGGATCTGGTCAAAGAGGGAAAACATGGCAACGCCCTTAAGGGCCAGGAGAATCCGGGAACCAGTCCGCCGCTGGACCAGGTCGAGAATCTCAAGATTATGGGCCAGGGCGGCCCGGTCGCAGACAAAACTCGGGGGCGGCACCCCGCTGACATCATAGCCGATGTTGATGACCTTGTGACTCATGGGTCGGTTTCCTTGTTAATTTTTAACCGTCTTGTAAAAAAACAACCGGATTATCGCCCCCTCTATTCCCCCCGGATAATGCCAAACTTAATAATTAAGCCCGTAATCCCTGTGGCAAGAGACACAGCCGCGAGAAGATACGCGAGCCAGTAGTCAGACACCCGCTAATCCTTTGCGGAAACAAAAATGATCGCCCGCATCCGATGAAAAATGAAATAT
>JAZDIS010000356.1:0-2400 GCA_043804705.1 Pseudomonadota bacterium
AATGACGGGTAAGGCCGAGGTTTTGCTGGCCGGGCAGCGGGCTCCGGTCCGTGGTATGATCTGCATGAACGCCTGCATGGCCGATGTGACGGAGATCCCTGGGGTCAAGGCCGGGGATGCAGCGGTGCTGCTCGGGTGTCAGGGTGCGGGGGAGATCAGGGCCGAGGAGATTGCCCGCTGGTCCGGCACCATCAACTATGAGGTTCTCTGTCTTTTCGGTTCCTGCAACCGGCAGGTCCAGGTTGACAGTGAAGAATCCACAAGACAGTCCGTTGGCTGAAAAAAAACATTTTTCTGGATTAAAAACGCGATGATCAAGACACGCCTGAAGACATTGATAGACCACTGCTTCGCTCAGGGAGTCGAGGCCGGATTCTGGTCCGCCGCCGCGGCGGGGGGGTATTCCCTGGACGAACCCAAGCACGCGGGTCAGGGCGATCTGGCCACCAATCTGGCCATGGTGGTGGCGGGCAAAGACCGGAAGAATCCCCGGGCCGTTGCGGCGCAGCTGGTGGAGATGCTTGCCCCCCATACCGATCTGCTGGAGAGGGTGGAGATCGCCGGGCCGGGCTTTGTCAATTGCTCCATCAACAAGAGTGTCTGGCAGTCCGTGTTGCCCGAGGTCTGCGCTCAGGATGCAGCCTTTGGCCTAAGCGACATCGGGCAGGACAAGAAGGTGCTGGTCGAGTTTGTCAGCGCCAACCCCACCGGCCCCTTGAGCGTCGGGCACGGACGGCAGGCGGTTTTAGGCGACGCCATCGCCGGCCTGCTTGCCGCCACCGGCCATCAGGTCACCAGGGAGTATTACTATAACGATGCCGGCCGGCAGATGCGGGTGCTGGGCGAATCCACCAGGGCCCGGTATCTGGAGGCGCTGGGCTTGCCCTTCACCTTTCCGGAAGACGGTTATCAGGGCCAGTATATCCGGGATATCGCCCAGGCGCTCATCGAGGAGCAGGGCGAGGGCCTGAAAGACGAGCCCGAGGTCACGCCGTTTAAGAACAAGGCCGAGCGGGTTATCTTTGACGATATCAACGGTACCCTGCACCGCCTGGGCATCGTCTTTGACAATTACTACAACGAACATTCCCTCTACGAAAACGGCCTGGTCGATGATGTGGTCGCCTCCCTGCGCGAAAAGGGGCTGGCCTACGATCAGGACGGGGCGGTGTGGTTCAAGGGCACCGAGTTCGGCTTGCCCCAGGACCGGGTGATCATCAAGTCCACCGGCGAGCCCACCTACCGGCTGCCGGACATGGCCTATCACCGGGAGAAGTTCCGGCGCGGCTTTGATTGGATGGTCGATATCTTCGGTTCCGACCATATCGCCACGGTGCCGGATGTGCTGGCCGGGGTCAAGGCCCTGGGCTATGACCCTAGCAAGGTGACCGTGGTTCTGCACCAGTTCGTCACCCTGTTGCGCGACGGGCAGCAGGTGAAGATGTCCACCCGCAAAGCCAATTTTGTCACAGTGGACGAACTGCTCGACGAGGTCGGGCCGGATGTGGCCCGCTTCTTTTTTCTCATGCGCAAGGCGGACAGCCAGCTGGAGTTCGATCTGGATCTGGCCACCAAGACCAGCCAGGAAAACCCGGTCTACTATGTCCAGTACGCCCATGCCCGGTTGCACAGCATCCGCAGGCAGGCCGAGGCCAAGGGGATTTCTCCGGGGAGCTTGGCGGAGGCGCCGCTCGGTAGGCTCACCTTGGATGACGAGACCCAGCTGCTCAAGGCCATGGCCGCTTTTCCCGGGCTGGTTGAGGGCGCGGCCCTCGACCTGGCGCCGCATCGGCTGGTTTTTTATCTCCAGGATGTTGCCGGGCAGTTCCACAGTTATTACAATAAGCACCGGATCGTTTCCGAGGATGAGGAATTGAGCCGGGCCAGGCTCTGGCTGGCCATGGGCATAAGGGTTGTTTTGCGCAACGGTCTTGCCCTGATTGGGGTGAGCGCTCCGGAATCCATGTAGGGGCTGGGGCAGGTCCTGTTAACGATGTGGCCGTTTACCTAAAGATCAGTATGAGGAGGCGTTGCCAGGTGTTGCCCGGCAACGGATGATCCGCTTATGAGCGTACCGAAGCAGAAAGGCAGATTTGCATTTGTTATCCGTTTTGAGCTTGGCCTGTTGGGAATGTTCACTCTGACCCTGGTCACCGGCTGTATCTTTTTTTGGATGTTCATTATCGGCATCTGGGCTGGGCAGACCATCCTCCAGCCTAATCCGGGCGAGGAAAAGTCCACGCTGGCAAAGATTGCCGGGGTGCTCCAGCCGGCAAATCCCGTTGCCGTCGAACCCTCCGTCTCTTCCGAACAAAAGAAAAACACGCTGCCGGAGGCCGGGGCGCCGACGGAATCGGCTCCTGCCGCCGAAACCGAATGGGCCGAGGCCGAGCCTTCCTT
>JAZDIS010000357.1:0-4400 GCA_043804705.1 Pseudomonadota bacterium
TACTGGAGTGTCCAGATTGTCATGTATCCATATATGACAGGTCTGGTTGCCGGCGCCTTTGTGCTGTCGTCACTGTATCATGTCTTTGGTCAGAAGGATCTGAAGGATATGGCCCGGTTTTCCCTGGTCTTTTCCCTGGCATTATTGCCTGTAGCGGCCATGCCGCTTCTGCTTCACCTGCAGCACCCGCTTCGGGCGCTGCACCCGTTGTTTACCCCTCATTTCACCTCGGCAATCAGCGCCTTCGGTATTGTTTTTATCACGTACGGCCTCATCGTCTTCAGTGAGATCTGGTTCATGTACCGGAAACATTTTGTCGATCAGTACCGGGCCTTGGCCGGCAGCAAAAATGCGGCTGACCAGATCAAGCGGATTGTCTTCCTGGTCCTGACCTTGGGGGCCATGGATACCAGCGAGGAATCAGTGGCAAAAGACAAGAGAGCGGTGACGATCATGGCGGGTATCGGTATCCCCGTGGCCTGCTTTCTCCACGGCTATGCCGGCTTTATTTTCGGGTCGGTCAAGGCAAACGCCTTGTGGATGAGCCCGCTGATGCCGGTCATTTTTATTATGAGCGCCGTGGTCTCCGGTATTGCTCTCTGTATGCTGACCTATATCATCATCATGGAGTTTAAGAAGTTTCAGGCCGTTCTGGCGCGGGGCAGGGGTGATGAAAGCGTTCATTTGCTGCGGGGCGCTGAGATGGATGTCATCTCCAAGGCCAGCCGTTATCTGTTGATTTTTCTGGTGGCGGCCATATCCCTGGAGATCCTGGACCTCATCTTCCGAGGCTATACGGCGATGAAGTCCTGGGATATTCTGCGTCACGTCATGTACGGCAAGGATTTTGTCAATATCTTTGTCTTGCAGTACGGACTGGGGAATCTGGTGCCGTTCATCATGCTGATGCTCCCGGGGAGAACCCTGAGGCGAGTGGCAATATCAACATTGCTGATCCTCTTCGGGGTCTTCATGATGCGTTGGAATGTCGTTATCGGCGGGCAGGCCTTTTCCCTTTCATTTTCCGGGTTCATGCATTACCATCTGCCCATTATTCCGCATAACCTTGAGACCTTTAAAGAAGGTCTGGGCGGGGTATTGCTGGTGCTGGTGAGTCCATACATCTTCTTTTATATTATCAACAAGTTCACACCATCCTTGAAGACGTGAGACACCACCCCTGACCTATTAATCCGTACATAACGTAACAACCTCCGTCTTTAGATGGAGGTTGTTACGTTATGTACTTTTATGCATCGATTAATAGCGTAGCTAAAGATGCAAACAATTATGCCGTACCGGACAACCGCCATGGCCGCCCTATTGTCGCTGAAAAAGTTTCCCCACCGCCTGCTCGCTCTGGCCATCTGTCTGGCCGGCGTCAACGTTCTCCTCGGGGCGGCACTCTGCGTTGCCGGCATCTATACCTCTTCCGCCCACGGCAACTCGACCACCGGCGTCAACCGCACCGGGCTGAACAACGCCACCTCCGGCGAAGATTATGCCATCGGCAACTGCGCCCACTGCCACGAACAGCACGCCAGCGTCGAGGGCGGCGAGCCGGAGCCCCAAGGTGGTCCGGACAGGTATCTAGGCATGGACCTCGAAGAAAACCTCTGCACCCACTGCCATGGTCTCCCCGCAGGAAACGGCGCCGGCGGCGCCCCTGACGACATCAAAACCGACATCTCGAAGACAGGCGGCAGGCACTACATGGCCGTCTCGGATTCTGCTCACCAGGCCAACGAGACCCAGTCCCGGATCACCGGCAACCTGCATGTGGAATGCACCGACTGCCACAACCCCCACGCAGCCGGCAAGACCAAGCACACCCCTGGCGGCGAAACCGTCGCCACCGAAATCTCTACCTCCAGCCCCCTATACAAGGCCACCGGCGTCGTGCCGACCTTCTCCACCGCCAACTGGACCGCCCCCACCACTTACAGCGCCATCCAGACCGCCACCAAGGAGTACCAAGTCTGCTTCAAGTGCCATTCCGGAGCGGTGGGCAACCCTGCCACCTGGAGCGGCACGAGCGGCACGGGGTCCCTCGAATGGACCGATGTCGGCCTTGAGTTCAGCCCCTACAACATGTCCGGCCATCCCATCGTGACCGGCATGAACAACTACACCAACGCGCTCCAGGTCAACCGGGGTGGGTCACTGTATAAGGGGCTGTACAACACAACGGATGGCCTCCAGTGGGATCAGATGCTTAACCCCTGGAGTGCCACCGGCACCCAAACCATGTACTGCTCGGACTGCCATAGCAGTAACTCAACGGTGGCCGGGCCGCACGGCTCCGCCTACAAATGGATGCTGGGCGGCACCAACAAGGCGTGGCCCTTTACCACCGCAGCCAGCAATGGAGCCAGTGCAGGCACCTACCGGTCGATCAAAACCTTGTACAGTTGGGATGCTGCCTACCAGCAGGGGCTCGGCACCGATGACGGCTGCTTCTGCTGGAACTGCCATCCTGCTAACAATCAGGGCAACAATACCCATATGAACGGCAACCATAGGGGTGCCTTCTGCGTGGACTGCCACATCAGGGTCCCCCACGGCGGCAAGGTATCGCGTCTCATCGCTGCCGAGAACAGTGTTTCCTTCAGCAATCTGCCCGCCCGTTACACCGCCAACGGGCAAGGAAACGATTCACATGGCGGCACCCAGCCGGCAATAAGGAAATTTACCAAGGTGGCCAACTGGAGCTATAACGCCAGCAAATGTTACGCGGATTACGCAGTTCCATCACCATCATGCGCTTACCACAACAACGCCGCCAACGGTACAGAATCATGGTAAAAGGCGACTCGGACCGGTGTGGGGGGTAAAGCTGGTAATTCCGGGGACAATACGGTGCAATAGAAAAATAGATAACAGCGTCCATTTCAAGAGATAACAGCTCCTGGCTTTTCAGCCGCAGGTCTGTAGATCGGCTTTTTCCATGTTTAACCCAGGCAGGACAATCCGCACCTTTTCCACCAGATGCTCTGGAGCGTAGCTTTCTTTAGCCTTGCGCAGGCCGGGGATGCCAAGATCCTGTTCCCGGTTGACATAGGCAAACCCGGCAAGGTTGTTTTTGGCAAACCACTGGTTGATCACCTGGCCTAACCCCTGAAACTGGGGCATGGCCTTTTCAAAATGGCAGACCGCGGTTGAGGGATTGAGCGCTTCGCCCACGGTGAACGCCTCGATGCTCCCCTCAATCCGGATGGCGCCGCCGGTCAGGGGGAATTCCCCGTAATGCCGCAAGGTTTCTTCTATTGCCTGATATTCCCCGCACAATCCTGGTTCGGTCCTGCAATTTCGGGCGGCACACCAGCGGTCCTGCATGGCCAGGCATTCGGAAACTGTTTCCTCGGTGATCATTTCGTACTGGCAGTAGTACGCAGCCAGGCACTGGTTGATGTGGTTCCGTTTTTTGGTGAAATGCCTGCCGGAGAGGGTGGCCAGGTCTTCCCGGCGGTAGACATAGTCGGCATTGTCCCGGTCCTCGACCACCATTGCCCCGTCCAGAGCAACATTCGGGAGCTGCTCCCTGGGGAAGCGATCCGCTCCCGAAATTCTGTTGCCGTATTCTTTGAAAATCTCGGTCAGCGCGACCGGGCCCACGGGGTTTCCCAGGAGAACCAGCCCCGTTTTCGTCTCGGCAAAAAAGAGGAGCGAGTCCCTGAACTCCTCCAGCCAGATCGGACGGGTATGTCGCCAGGCAAAAAGATTGGTGAAGGTCATCTCCGAGATCCCAGGGGGAAAGCGCCTGAGATATTCCGTGACGAACCGTCTGTCATCAAGGGTGAGCGGGCGCAGGTTCATGGGGCTCCTGTGAAGGTGTGGGTAGGATCAGTATAGAGGCGTCGCAGGATTCCCGCAATTGATTCCCTTGCCAAGGGCGCGTTGCTTTCCTTGCAAATACCGAGAAATCCGTATATATTGTCTGGTTTGTTGGCGGGCGGCGTTATTGACCCGGCGATTAAATACGTCATGCCCGAATGCTTTCGTCGGGCATCCATCCCTCTGGATTCCCGCCCCCGATCAGGTCGAGGGCAGGTTCTTCGCGGGAATGACGGTTTACATATTTAACCACCGAAGCAATAGTGAAGAAAATCCGGAGGACATCCCTCCTAGGAATAAAGGTGAAGCGATGGAAGTGGTGCTTGCCAAGAACGCAGGCTTTTGCATGGGGGTGCGCCGGGCGGTTGAGACGACCCTCGGCATGGTCCAGAAGCACGAAACCCCCATTGCCACCTTTGGTCCCCTGATTCACAATCCGCAGGTTCTGAAACTGCTTGAGGAGCAAGGGGTGAGGATCCTCACCGAGATTCCGGTCCAGGCCTCCGGCGCTATAATCATTCGCGCCCACGGTATTCCACCTGAACAGAAAAAGAATCTTGAAGCCA
>JAZDIS010000358.1:0-5935 GCA_043804705.1 Pseudomonadota bacterium
TTGTTGCCGAGTGGAGACCCAACCTGAATCCCCATGCACCCGACGCTTAAAGGATGCTTATCCGGCATTGCGCCCTTGGACATGTATGTGGTGATGACGGGCAGTTGCATGTATTCGGCAAACTTAATACATTCTTCTACCGCGCCGGAAAGGACGACACCGCCGCCCATAATCATCACGGGATTCTTTGCCTCATCGAGCAGATCAAGCGCCTTTTTAATCAGGGCTAAATCAGGCTTAACTTCCGGTATCGGCAAAGGCGCATCCTTTGCTTCATCATACCCAATGTCCGCCATCTGGACATCTAGTGGCAAGTCAACAACCACCGCTCCCGGCTTGCCTTCCCTGGCGGTGCGAAAAGCCTCCCGCATTACTTTCGGCACATCGGCAGGATTGGTGACGCACCATGTGGCCTTGGCTACGGGCTTGCAAATTTCCGCTATATCAACGCACTGGAAGGCATCCTTGCCGAGGAGAGATGTGACGTTCTGGCCGGTAATGGCAATCAGGGGTATCGAATCAATATTGGCAGTGTATATGCCTGTCACGAAGTTTGTCGCTCCCGGGCCGGACGTGCATATCGCCATCGCCATCTTCCCGCTGGCCCGGAAAAATCCGTCGGCGGCGTGTACGGCGGCTTCTTCATGGCGAACCGTATAGTGCTTGATTTTTTTGGAAATTCCAAGATATTTATATACAGGATTGATGCCTGCTCCGGGAATGCCAAAGGCGGCAGTTATCCCTTCATTTTCAAGAATTTTGACAATTATTTCTGCAACTATCATAATTCCACCTCCATTTAACAAACTGCTAAAAAAGACAAGTTAAGCAAATAATGATATTTTATATGAGAATACAGGAGTCAGAATCCAGAATACAGAAGAAACACAATACCATGGTTATTCTGGCTCCTGACTTCTGGCTCCTGTATTCTCAAGTGAATGATATATATAATACTGGAAAAATCAAGCCTGTATTTTGAAATTAAATAATCGAGCGCTTTACCTTAACCGGCGATCCTCAAGGGCCATCCGATTGCTTCGTCACACCATTTTGCAATGGAGAGGAGGTGATCGTCGGCAGATCGCGGGCAGATGATTTGCAGTCCAAGGGGCAGTTTCTGCGGGCCCTGTACGACCGGGATGGTAACAGCGGGCACCCCGCACAGAGACCAGATGGTGCAAAAAGCAGGGTCTCCGGTCTGGGTCAGGTCCGCGGGAGCCTGACCAGGGGCCGGCGGCGTGATAATCGCATCAAATCCGCTTAAAAAGATATCCATATCCCCGGCAAGTCGATCCTTTTGTATCAGGTCACGATCCAAGTCAGATTGCCCTATGCTCAACCCCTCATCAATAAGCCCGTTGAGGCGCTGGCTGAGTCTCTGGCGGTCACGGCGCTGTATATCCGCAAAAACCCTCGCTCCCTCGGCATACATAATGGTGCGGTGCACGGCATGAGCTCGATCGAAGGCCTTCGGCAACTCCTGTTCTTCCACTATGGCGCCGGTTGCGCGCAATCGCTCCACCAGCGCAATGAAGTGGTCCTGTGTATTTTGATCTGCCATATGCCAGACCGGTGAGCGCACGGCAGCCAGCCGGGGGGGGCATGAGATGGGGGCCACATCGCCGGAAATGAACGCACTGATGTAGCCTGCAGCCGGGTCAGCGTCTTTTTTCTCCAGAACCGCTGCCAGAAATGCGGCATCCGGCACGCTGCGGGTGAAAACGCCCACTTGATCGAGGCTGGGACTGAAGGGGTGAATGCCGTCAAGAGGGATAAGGCCTGCGGTCGGTTTATAGCCCACAACCCCGCAAAAAGCCGCGGGGCGAATCACCGACCCGTTGGTCTGGGTGCCTATCGCTGCTGAAACGAATCCCCTTGCTACCGCAGCGGCCGAGCCGCTGGACGACCCTCCGGGTGTATGGGCAGGGTTCCATGGATTACGGGTCTTGCCTGGGGTAAAGAATGCAAATTCTGAGGTGACGGTTTTGCCCATCACAAATGCGCCTGCAGCCTCAAGACGATGTACCACCGTGGCCGAGTTCCGGGGGACAAAACCTTCAAAAATAACAGATCCCATGGTGGTGGGAATGTCTTGGGTTTCCACGATGTCCTTGATACCGATGCCAATACCATGAAGGGGACCAAGAGGCGCGCCCGACCGGCGTCTTTCATCTGCCTGGCGGGCAAGATCCAATGCCCGGGATGAATCGATCCACTGGAATGCCTGCACCCTCTCTTCATGTGCCTGAATCCGTTCGAGAAGCGCGCGGGTCAGGTCTTCGCTGTTCAGATCACCCTTGCGGATGGCAATGGCCGCTTCCCGCAGCCCCATGCCGTAAAGAGACGTTTTTATTTTCGATTTTGGATTTGAAAACAAAGAACGGAATTCCTATCGTACTTCAGCCTTTAGCCTTACTGCCTTCAGCCTGTTATCCTGAGCCGCCATATGACGGCTCAGGATTCAAGAAACGCGGCCGAAACCTTTAGTGACCATACACCAGACTTGGAAGCCACAAACCGATTGCCGGGAACATGTAAAGCAGGAATATGGCAATCACCTGGATCGCCATAAACGGCATCATTCCCAGGAAGATCTGGTTCAGCGACACGTGCGGCGGCGCCACACCCTTGAGATAAAATGCCGCCATTGCTACCGGAGGTGAAAGGAATGCCGTCTGGAGGTTGAGCGCCACCAGCAGGCCGAAGAAGAGCGGGTCGATTTTAAAATGCGCCAGGAGCGGGAGGAAGATCGGCATGAATATGACAATTATCTCCGTCCATTCCAGCGGCCAGCCGAGCAGGAAGATGACTACCTGGGCGAGGAACATGAATTGTACTGGCGTCATGTCAAGCGATACCACCCATGTATTGATGATCTCCTGACCACCCAAGAGCGCGAACGCCCCTGCGAAAATTCCGGAGCCGACAAACAGCCAGCATACCATTGCGCTGGTCTTTGCAGTAAGAAAAACAGACTCCTTGAGCATCGTCCAGTTGAACCTTCCGTAAGCAATTGCCAGAAACAACCCTCCGAACGATCCCATCGCCGCCGCTTCGGACGGTGTTGCGAGCCCCATGAGGATTGAACCGAGTACGCCGAGGATCAGGAGAGCCAGCGGGAAGAACGACCCCAGCAGCAACTTGAAGATCTCGAGTCTGACAAAGTCTAACATCGTATAAAGAATCGCGAGTCCCAAAATGCAAATGCCCAGCGTTATCCAATAACCCATAGGTGCGGGCAGGCGCTCGCCCGTCTCGGCAGGCGTTTGCGGAGTTTCCACCCTGGCATCTGCCGCAAGCGGAGTCTCCTGGTTGCTTTCAGCCTGGGATTTCTGCAAACCGCCGGATTCTTCAGGCTCAGGCTCCTTCAACCCTCCGACTTCAGACTCATCGACTACATTGGTCGTATCCGCGGAGCCCATTTCCTGCAAGCCGCTCGTATCCACCACCATCGGCTTCGTAGCATAATGATAGATCGACCCCATTAGAAGAGCGGCCGCCATCAACGGCAAGAGCGCAATGAACAGGTGTCTGAGCAATGTGACCATAGGCACATCGGGGTTGCGCTTGCCAAAGATCGAGCCGATCAGTCCCACCATGGCGTTTTTGCTCACGGTGCTGGAGACCACTTCCGCAAATTTGGGAAGCGGTACATACTTGTCTTCCTCCGAGAGGGGAGGTGCGATGCTGGGTTTGATCTTTGCATAAACGATAACATAACCGATATAAAGCCCTGCGAGCATGAGGCCGGGAAAAAAAGCCCCGGCGTAAAGCTGCATGACCGACACGCCGGCGGTGGCGCCATAGAGAATCAGAAGCACCGACGGCGGAATCAGGATGCCGAGAGTGCCGCCCGCAGTCACGGCACCCGCTGAGAGCCTGATGCCGTATCCGGCCTTGAGCATTGCCGGAAACGCGAGCAGCCCCATCAACGTTACCACCGCGCCGATTATGCCTGAGGCGGTGGCAAAAATAGCACAGGTCACAATCGTTGCCACAGCCAGCGATCCTGGGATGCGCGAGGTTGCAAGGTGCAGGCTCTTGAAAAGACTCTCGATCAGGTTGGCGCGCTCAACCAGATAGCCCATGAAAACAAACAAAGGAACCGAGATCAGCACGTCATTGTTCATGATCCAATAGGCGCGCTGCACCATCAGGTCGAGTGTCTGCTGCACCGCCAGATGCGGATTCACGCTGTTGTATGCGAACCAGGTGAACATTGTCCCCAAACCCATCAGCGTAAAGGCGGTGGGGAAACCGAGCATGATCGCCACAACGATCAGCGCCAGCATCAACAGACCCAGGTGACCGTTGGTCATCTGATCATATGACGGCATCATGAAAAACAAGGCAATCACGACCGCAGCCATGATCGAGAGCCCGAACCAGACTTCTTTTCTCATTTGTCGCTCCCTTTCTTAGCTGTTATATAATCATCAAGCCGGGCGATATCTTCGTCCTTGACATGCATCTGTTTCTTCAATTTTTCGACGTCAACCTCCACAACATCATCCAGACGCGGTGGCCACTGGCCGTTTTTGAGGCAGATAATGCAGCGGATGATTTCGACAATGCCTTGAGCCAGCAAGAACGCACCGGCAATCGGAATGATGGACTTGAACTGATAGACCGGCGGTCCGTCGGCGGTGATGCCCGAATGCTCAAGAATCGACCAGGATTCGCCGGCATAAATGTAGCCCGCCCAGCAGAGGGCAATCACCCCGGGCAGGAAAAACACGAAATAAAGCGTGAGATCAAGACTGGCCTGCAGACGCGGCGGGAAGAAGCCATAGAGGACATCGCCTCGCACATGGCCGTTTTTCGAGAGGGTGTAAGCCCCCGCCATCATGAACAGCATTCCGTACATCTGGATCATGCCGTCGAAAGCCCAGTCGTGCGGGGCGTCGAGCGCGTAGCGCGAGAACACCTCATATGTGATGAGCAGGGTGAGCGACACGATGAGCCACGCGAATGTTTTCCCCACAAAGGTGCTGATTTTGTCAATGGTAAGCAGCAATTTCTGCATTGTAACACCTGATCCTATAAATCAACCATCCGGATGCAGATACTGCGCATCCGGATGACTGACATGTGATGCTGTAAAATTCTTCAGCTTTTCTTTGGTTAACCCTTTTTCTTAGGTGCGTCTTTCTTGGCCCCGAAATAGTGGTTATAGGCCATGCGCCGGTTGACGTTGTAATCCATATCCCATTTTACTGCGCGCTCGGCGAACTTCTTCTGCGATGCCAGGACATCTTTGAACAGCGGGTTTACAGCCTCTTTCTTTGCTACTGCTTCGTCATAGGCAAAAAGCTCCTGCTGCAGAATTGCGTCGGGAGTCTTGTAGAATTTTACCTTGTCCTTGGTCTGCAGTTCGAGGTAGTCCTGCGAATAGCGGTCACATGACTTCCACCAAACATCTGAGGATGCCGCTTCGACCGCGTTCTCAATGATGGCCTTGATATTGGCCGGGAGGGCGTCGAATTTGGTCTTGTTGAACAGAATTTCGAAACACTCGGCATTCTGATGGTAACTCTGCAACATGCACACCTTCGACACGTCGGGGAAGCCTAGCAGGCGGTCTGAGGAGGCGTTGTTGAACTCGGCTCCGTCCAGCAGTCCACGGTCGAGCGCCGGGACGATCTCGCCGCCTGGCAGAGCGTTAACCGCTGCGCCCAGGCCGGTGAAAACGTCGATCGATATTCCAACGGTGCGGAACTTCATACCTTTGAAATCTGACATCTTTGTAATAGGCTTCTTGAACCAGCCGAGCGGTTGCGTTGCCATCGGTCCGTATGGGAAAGAGACAACGTTGGCGCCGATGGACTCATAAACCTTCGCCAGCAGTTCCTTCCCGCCGCCGTACTTGTGCCAGGCCAGCATCATGTTGGCATCCATGCCGAAGCCCGGCCCCGAACCCCACAGCGCCAGG
>JAZDIS010000359.1:0-2594 GCA_043804705.1 Pseudomonadota bacterium
CGCCCCCGCCCCCCCCCCCCCGCCCCCCCCCCCCCCCCCCCCCCCGGGCGGTTGTGCCGCCGTTTGTCATCTGCCGGGAGAAGGGTGGCGCATACACGGAGGAGAGGGCCGCCATGTATGCGGAGTGAATGAGAGCGTGTCTCCCCCTGGTTGTCCGGCCGGACAACCAGGGCCTTCCGCCGGGAAGCGGCACGGGCTGGGTCAGTGGCTGGTGTAACTGCCGAGAACCTTTGCCTCGATCTTCATTCGGGTGGCGCCGTCGGGCATCGGTTCCTGCCAGTGGATGAACTGGGTCACCACCCTGGCAAAGGCGCCGTTGTCCTGCTTGCACGCATCGCAGATGCTCTCGGCCTCGTCCCGGTAGATGATCACCTTGCTGGCGGGTTCCCCCTTGCCGTCAACCGCCGCCATTTTCCGGCAGCCGCATTCCAGGCGGATAACCGCTACGCCGATCCCGTCGGGACTTCCTTCCAGAATGCCGGCAATCATGGCTTCTTCATTTTTCTGGGCCTTGAGTTCCGGGCTTGGCGTGGTCTTTTTTTTGATCTTCGGTTTGCTGCTCATGATAATGGGCCTTTTTCGGACAGGTTAAGAATAATGCCTGGGAAATGCCTGCAAAAAATCAACGGCTGGTATCCTAAAAGATCAGAGCAAACTGGTCAACCTGAATCGTCTTTTCCCCTCGTGTTGTCTCTGATTGCGGCGGGGATTCTTTTTTGTTGACAAAAAAATGGCTGTGCATTAGAGGGAAGGGGAAATTTATGTCTTTTTCCGGAAGCAATGGGCTCGATATCCTGCTCCGTTCTGTGGCAGTGCGATCTTGCTTTAAGAGCCGTTACGAAACAATTCCTGCTTGATGTGACCATGTTGTTACGGCTCTTTATGCCGTTTTTTTATCCGGATGCCGATATTATTTGTTACAACAGCTTAACAATTTTTTTAAACCTTATATGGAGGAAGTACTATGTGGCAGATTGACATTGATAAGGACAAATGCGCCGGTGATGCAGAGTGCGTAAACGCTTGCCCCGCACAGGTATATGAGATGGTTGACGGCAAGGCCGAAGCTGTGAATGCCGACGAATGCCTGGGCTGTGAGACCTGTGTTGAGGTTTGCCCCGAGGGTGCAATCACCGTCACCGAGGTGTAATGTAGAACTTGCGGAACATTTGCTGAAGTGTGTAGGCCTATTCCCACGATTGGGGATAGGCCTATTTATTTGCAGGCGACGGATGGGTTCGGTATGGTGCGGCAGACTCCGGGGAGGAAAGCATGAACTGGTTGGCGCGGTTGAAACCGGGGGCGAGCACCAGCACCAATCTTCTGGCCGCCGCCCTGATGTGGAGTTTTATCGGCCTGTATCTGATGGTGCGGGGCTACCTCCTGCACCAGGCTCTGTCCGGGGTATTTCTGGTGCTGGCCCTTGGGCTTGGCACACTGAAGGCCTTTTTGGTTATTGAACGGGCGACCCGGAAGAATATCGCCCGGATTGTGGCGCGCCCGGACGGGATGTGTCTTGGCGGGGTATACTCCTGGGGGATGTGGGGGATGGTTGTCTGCATGATGCTTGCTGGCCGCCTGTTGCGCAACTCCTTCGTGCCTCCCATGGTCCTCGGTGTTATATATGTTGCGGTCGGATGGGCTCTTTTGTTGTCGAGCAGGCTCATCTGGCAGGAGTGGTACGCGCGGAAGGCCGGCCGGCAGCCGTTCATCAAGAACTGACAAAACAGCGTATTCCTCCTCAAAATGTAAACGTTTACCCTGAAAGAACGGGTTGTCTGGTATGGGAACACCTTCCTGGAATAGAGTGGAGATTGATCGTGCCGCCCTGCGCCATAATTTTCGGCAGGTGCGACAGCTGATCGGCCCGGCAGTGGGCATTCTGGCAGTGGTCAAGGCCGATGCCTATGGGCACGGCCTTGTCCCTGCGGCCCAGGCCTTTGCCGAGGCAGGGGCTACGGCTTTCGGCGTGGCAGAGGTCGAAGAGGGCGTGCTGCTGCGGCAGGCCGGGATAACCGGACAGATCGTGGTCATGCTCGGGGTTGACCGGCAGGGGGCGGCGGAGGCGGTGGTCCACGATCTCACCCCGGTGGTCTATACCCTGGAAGCCGTGGAGGCTCTTGCCGCGCAGGCGGCAAAGGCCGGTTGCCGGAAAGGGGTGCAGATCAAGGTCGATGTCGGCATGGGGCGTTTCGGCCTTCTTCCCCGCGAGCTGGAACCGTTCCTCGCCGCCTTGCGCCGCTTCCCGTCGCTCTATCTCTCCGGGATCGTTACCCATTTTCCCAAGTCCGATGCGGAAGACGACGCCATTACCGAAGAGCAGTATCGAGTTTTTCAGGAATTGCTGGCCGGGATACAGGGCGCCGGGGAGGGACGGGTCATCCATACCGCCAATTCGGCCACCCTGATGCGTTACCCGCAGATGCGCTGTGACCTGGTGCGGCCTGGCATTTCCCTCTATGGCTGCTACCCGGCCGACTGGCTGCAAAAGGCGTCATCCCTGGACCTGCGGCCGGCCATGCGTTTTGCCACTACGGTGCTTCAAGTCAAGGAGGTTCCGGCGGGGCAGGGGATCAGCTATGGCTACAGGTATG
>JAZDIS010000360.1:0-15587 GCA_043804705.1 Pseudomonadota bacterium
CCCGCGACTACAACCTCATCGACTGGTCGGATTGCTCCGGAACGGTGGTCGTTTTCATTCCGGAATGGTGGTCGCTTTCCCTCCGGAACGGTGGTCGTTTTCAACCCGGAATGGTGGTCGTTTTCGGCCGGAATACGCAGTCAAGTCTTGCTAAACGTGGCATGGGTGAAATTTACCATAGAGGGGAAATGAGTCAATAGATAAATAACAACGTCCCCTTGCCACCTTAAACAGGCGCTGCGTGCGATGGAGCAGTGCCGTAAACATCACAGCCCGTACATGATTGCGCAATGCACCAACGATCAATGTCGGGAGCATTTATATGTGCCGCATTCCTGCGGCCACCGGAATTGTCCCCATTGTCAGAGCCATGAAAGCCAGCAATGGATCGACAACCAACTCGACAAACAGCTTCCAGTCCAATACTTCCTGATTACCTTCACGCTGCCGAAGCAGTTGCACGACCTGGCCTGGCGAAACCAGTCGTTGGCCTACTCGATACTCTTCAGCGTGAGCCGGGAACTCCTGAAAACCTTCACCGCCAACGACAAAAAATTGCGCGGGGCGGCGGGCTTCACCTCGGTGCTGCACACCCACTCAAGAAGGCTTGAGTTCCATCCCCATGTCCACGTGGTGATGCCGGGGGCGGGCATCAACCAGAAAGACAAAACCTGGAGGATGAAGTCGGGGAAATATCTTTTTAATCATAAGGCCTTGGCCAAGGTCTTCAGGGCAAAAATACTCAAAGCCTTTACCGCCTGCAATCTGCCGATCCCGGCAAACACTCCCGGTAAATGGGTGGTGGATTGCAAAAACGTCGGCAGGGGCGACAAAGCGCTGATCTACCTGGGCAGGTATCTCTACAAGGGGGTAATCCAGGAAAAGGATATCCTGAAAAACGTAAACGGCATGGTCACCTTCAGGTATTTCGACTCCAAAATGAAAAAGTATCAGTCCAGAACGGTGGCCGGCGAGTATTTTCTTTACCTGCTGATGCTCCATGTGCTGCCGAAAGGTTTCCGCAGGACCAGATGCTACGGCTTCCTCCACTCATGCAGCAAAAAACTGATCAGGTTGCTGCAACTGGTTTTACGGCTCAATCCCTTCAGGATGATCAAAAAAATCAGGGAACGGGCGAAGATCACCTGCCCGGCATGCGGGTCGGCAATGAGAGTCGTCAAGACAAGGATCCCGGCAGACTGGCTCCCGGCTCACTGTTTACCCTGACCAAGACCGGGAGAAATTATTATGTAACCCGAGGCAGACATATATCGTTAAAAAATCGCTGCCAGCGACAATGGATTTCTGCGCCCGGAAAACAGCCTGTTTTGCCTGCTGAAGGCCGATTTCTTCAGAAAAGCGACCTTTCAGAAAGCAATTTTCCGGAAACAGGAGAGATCGAGCCCCCCAACCAGCCAGGCACACCCCCCACTCCAAAAAGATATTTTCTATAGAGAAGACCGGCCCTGTCCGTGACCGGGCTTGTTCAACAAACGGTTCAGATTGTGGTTCGCTTCGCTCTCACAATCTAACCTTATTCGTTAAACCGTTTTTTCATAAAATTGGAGGGGCCATGAAGATAAGATTAAGAGTCGATGTAGATGGGATGTATTGGGATGGCGGGGCAGTGGTTGAAATCCCAGAGCTATTTTGTCGGCAGTTCGAGCCATTGAAAACGACAGATGACCCGATGTTTTACGGGGCACCAAACGTCTCGGGCGAAATATCCGAAGAGTCCGCACAAGTGGTTTTGAAAGCCAGAGAAGACGCCGCAGAAATTTTATCTACGCAGCTTACCGCGATGATAATTTCTGAGATGGGTAAAAATGATACGCACAATGGGTATCGAAAGGGTGAGGTTTAACGCCAAGGGTGAGCTGACCGGGCCACCCAAACTACCAGATTCAAAAACCGCAGCTCCACGCGGTCAACTCTACCCGCTTGTTATGTGGCCTACCTGGGAGGTGGCTTATGGAGTGCATTGATTGTATTTCCTTCAAAATGGTGGATGATTGCAGGGAATCAATAGGTGGGTATGGTGGAGAGTGTAGACGATACCCGCCTGTCATGGTGCCAGATAATGAAGACGATGATATACCATACGAATGGAGATATCCTTTTGTTTTTTGAGGATAATTGGTGCGGAGAGTTTAAAGTGAAATCCGACACATAACGCCAAGATCACCCGAACCGTGGAGACACGAAAGATGATGAAAAGCACGATGGTTGAATTTTACGAAAGAGATAGCCAGCGCCACGGCCACGGTTTCGGCGTGAAGCGTTTTGTTAACCGCTTCCGGTACTGGTGGTTTGGGTGCTATCAGTCGCCCCTCGATTATGCCCCTGTAGAGGATGCCACATGTGACAGGTGTGGCGGTAAGGTATCATACAGCGATATGATCGGAGACACGAGATCGGAACGATTTGAGGTGCTATGGTGGCGGTTTTCTCCCCGCCGTCTCTGGCCCAAAAAATGCCCCGATTGTGGGAAACGATACAAGTGCGATGATACTGTTGATCATTTGCCGTTTTGATCCGGTTAACGCCAAGCGTGAGCGGCGCATCTTTTCAGCGTCCGTCTCTATGCGTTTGTTGGCTACTTTTAATAATTTATAGGAGGTTAAGTGTGTCAGATAAAAAATACAACACCCCAGAATGCACAAAATGTCGTTGTCATACAATTGAAGCAACTTGTCCCGAATGTGGGCATACTGATTTAGTAGATGTTACCCCTCATATGTATTTCGATAAAAACAGATTGGGTTATAGGTGCAGGCAATGCAAGCATGTATGGTGTGGAGATGAAGATGGTGATCTCTAATAGAGATTGATTCTTTCGTCTATGGCCTTAAATGCCTCTTGTAGTTCTTTGAAATAAGAAAATGATGATGGTTCATGTTCATCTTTTTGAAACCAGCCGACCCGTATAGTATTTCTATCTTCGGTTATCTGGGCAATGCCAATTTTAGAAAAATTATCATGTCCTTCATCATTCCACCGCTGATACCAAATGGTGATTTTCGAATTATTTCTATCAACCTTTATTTCATGGCCGCGCTTGGTTTTGGTATCTTTATATTGCTTCTCTATTGAATTAAACATGATTTACCTCGTTGTTTTTATTTTAGATATTTTTCTTCCAGTTCTTTGATATTGGTTTTTACCACCACACATGAATCTGACATTGGCGATTTTGCAATATCTCCGGCTCCCTTGCAGACTAGGGTTGCAGTTAAGCCCTTAAAAAGGGCTGCTATCTCAGAAGAATGTTCTTTGCTAAATTTGAACTGAGGATTTGAGAATTCATTTCTTGTTCCTTTCATTACTAAATATGGGTCTCCTTTAAAATCAGTATTTATGCTGACGATTTCACCGGTTACTTTAAAATATTTATCTTTGTATTCTTGATCGGCTGAAACAGTATTTGCTTCATACGCTCGAACTAAATCTGTTGCTGTAATTTCAGCAAGAGATTTGTGATCTATCGTATTAGTACCCGTACCCGTAACAGAATTGCCAAATGAGCCTATTTTGCCGATAAACCAAAATAAGAGAATTGCACAGACGATCCAAGTAAATGTTGATGTTTTCTTAATTTCAATTCCACATTTTGGGCATTTGGTTGCTTTGCTACTAATTTCTTCATCGCATTCTTTACATTTAACAAGTGCCATTTTATGAGCCTCCTATTTTAAGTAGTTAATTATTTTGTCAATTTTACTGAGGATTTTAGGTTTATGTTCTCCATAATGAATATACAACGATCCATTTCCAGGACTTATTACTTGGCGACATTGTTCTTCTGCTTTTTTGTAATCTTTCCACAAGTCGTTTATTGCGGAAATGTCGCTGGCGTTAATAGTCCCGTCAAGTTTCCTGATGGCGTTTTCTTGAAGTCCAACATCTTGGATGTTTCTGTCGGTAGTAATTTTGTATCTTTCGCTAAGGAAAAAGTCTTTGAACTCTTGGATGGCGGTATGCTTTCTGGTTTTTTGATAGATAAACCAAGTGATAAATCCACCACCAATGATAGTAATGATGGCAATAATTATTTCTTTGTATTCATTCAATGTTTTATTGTCCTTTGGTTTATGGGATTAAATTTGTGGATTATTAGAGAAGCCCAACGCCAGCAATAACCTGCTGGCCTAAAATGTAGCAGGAAACAATAGGACTGTATTCCAATCAGGTTGATTGCCATTGTTGGGAATGTCTTTATTTTTCTTCTGAATCTGTTTTTGGCTTTTCTTTAGGTGGATAGAGAACAAGTGGACCTTTCTTCTCTAATTCTGTAATAATTTTGTGGGCTATTTGAGATGAAATTTTGTCAATCACTTCTTGTGTGAAAATTTTATCTATGTCTTTATTTGTCATTTTAGTCTCCTTGGTAGTTTGTATTGCAAATGTTAAAAATAAGAAAACGCCAATTATAAATGTTATCCCAGATAATATATTCAGAAATAACGTCACATAATGGAGAGGATTAAATATTTTTTCGCCCTTAATATCTTCTTTACTATCTATATAATATTTTATTGCTTTTCTAATCGAAAATTGACCAGTGACAAGAGATATTAATATTGAGACAATGCTTAATGCCCACAGTACCCATGATATTGTTAGTAGGCAGGTTGGACCAATAATTGCCTGAGAATTTATGAATGTAATTGATATTGCCAGAGCGCCACCAGACAATGTTAAAATTGCTTTGTCATAACTAGCACTTGTTTGTATTTCAAGATTTTGCATTGCTTTTATATATTCACTCATTTTAATTTCTCCAAGGGGGTATTATGAAAAACACGTTTGATAAATCTGAACTTATTGTCGGTATTGTTAAATATTGGGAAGATATGAAATCCGCCAATTTTGAAGGCTATGATCGCCTTGAAGATAAGGACGAAAATAATATTTTTGAATCTGCTAAAGATACAGCAGACCTTATTATCAATGCTATTATTTCCCAACTATATTATTATCTCGCGCGAGATTTTGTGGCCCACTCCCCCGCATGGCAACCTTGCCTCGCAAGAAAACATAGCTTTACCTACCATTATCTAGCACCAGCAAACGGATAAGAATAAATATTCATCATTATCTAGCGCTAGATAATCTCGTCGGAGAATTATCCATGACCACGCTGCATGCTTTTGGCAGCGTATCTTGTTGACAGGCAGCTTGTCCAGAAAAAACAGCTCCCCTTGTGTGTGGGGGGGCATTCGAAGGACGGCGACTTGAGTTGCTCTCTGTGCGTAGCTGAAATGGGATTGTTTTAGCCGACAGGCCGATTTACTAAGGGAGTACAGAGATATAGAGCGCGGAAGAATTGAACTAATACGGTTGGGTCATGCGTTCAGAAAACCTTTTGTCTGAAAAGGCCTGAAAAACCGTCTATTCTACCGTTACGCTCTTGGCCAGGTTGCGCGGCTGGTCCACATCACAGCCGCGCAGAATGGCAATCTCATAGGCCAGCAGCTGCAGGGGCAGCACAAAGAGGATCGGGTTCAACTCCTCGTGGCAGACAGGCACCATGATCACCTGCTCGGCGATGCGCTTACAGTTTTTGTCGCCCGTATTGGCAACGAGAATGATCCTGCCGTTCCGGGCCTTGACCTCTTCCACGTTGGAAATGACCTTTTCGTAGACGCTGTCCTTTGGGGCCAGGGCCAGAACCGGCATATCCCGGTCGATGAGGGCGATGGGGCCATGCTTGAGTTCCCCGGCCGCATAGCCTTCGGCGTGGATATAGGATATCTCCTTAAGCTTCAAGGCTCCTTCCAGGGCAATGGGGAAATTGCTCCCCCGGCCCAGGTAGAGGAAATCCCGGCTGTGGGCAAAGCCCTCGGCAATGCGGGCCGTTTCCCCCTGCAAGCGGGGCAGTTCCTGCTCCATGAGGCCGGGCAGATCGAGAAGGGCCTGACCGATGCCCTTGCGCTCCTTGGCGCTCATGGTCTTGCGAATCTCGCCCAGATAAAGGGTGAGCAGCAGCAGGGCCGTGAGCTGGCAGGTAAAGGCCTTGGTCGAGGCCACCCCGATCTCCGGCCCGGCGTGGGTGTATATCGTGCCGTGCGCCTCCCGGGTGATGGTGCTGCCCAGCACATTGCAGATGGCGATGACCTTGGCCCCCATCTTCTTGGCCAACCGCAGACCGGCCAAGGTGTCGGCCGTTTCCCCGGACTGGGAGATGGGCACCACCATCACGGTTTCGTCCAGCAGCAGATGGCGGTAACGGAACTCCGAGGCGATATCCACCTCCACCGGGATGGACACCCATTTTTCCAGCCAGTATTTGGCCACCAGGGCCGCGTGCCAAGAGGTGCCGCAAGCCACCAGGGAGATGCGGCTGATCTTTTTCAGCTCCGCCGCGCTCAAGCCTATTTCCGGCAGCTGCACCTTGCCGCTTTCCGGATCGAGCCGCCCCCGGAAGGTGTTGAGAATGGCCTGGGGCTGCTCGAAGATCTCCTTGAGCATGAAATGCCGGTACCCGCCCTTTTCGGCCATGGCCGCGTTCCATTCGATGGTCTTGATCTTCTTGACCACCTTCCGGCCATTGGCCAGGCTCATCACCTGCCATTCCCCCTGTTTCAGGACGGCAAACTCCCCATCCTCCAGGAAAACCACCTGATTGGTGTAGGGAAGCAAGGCCGGGATATCCGAGGCCATGAGGCAGCCCCCCTCGGCAATCCCCAGAACCAGCGGGCTTTGATGTCTTACCGCCACCAGCCTGTCCGGCTGGCCGGCCCATAAAACCCCGATGGCGTAAGAGCCTTCCACCTTTTTCAGGGCCTGGCGCACCGCCTTGACCAGATCACCGCCGGAGAGCTGTTCCTCGATGAGATGGGCCAGCACCTCGGTGTCTGTTTCCGAGCGGAAGACATGCCCGCGTCCCTGTAGCTCCTCCCGAAGGGTATGATAATTCTCGATGATGCCGTTATGGACCACCACCAGATCGCCGCTGCAATCGCAGTGCGGGTGCGCATTGAGTTCGGACGGCGCGCCGTGCGTGGCCCAGCGGGTATGGCCCAGGCCGATATGGCTGTCGCGGTCGCGCACCGTTTCCAGCAGTTCTTCAAGCTTGCCGAGCTTGCCCGCGGCCCGGTGCTTCTGCAGCTTGCCGCCGTGGACATACACCACCCCGGCCGAATCATAGCCCCGGTACTCCAGCCGCTTCAAGCCTTCGAGAAGAATGGGCAGCACATGCCGCTGTCCCACATAACCGACTATTCCGCACATACCAAGTTTCCTTTTCTCTTTTCCGGGGGGTTACAGGGCGAAGCCCTGCCGCGATCTCGCCACCGCTTGCGGCAACAGGGCCAGCAGGGCCGCAACCTCTTGCGCTGTATTGTAACGGCTGAGACTGATGCGCAGGGTGCCGTGCAAAAAGGGCTCGGGTACCCGCATCGCCCGCAGCACATGCGAGGGGTCGAGATCGCCGCTTTCGCAGGCGGCATGGGCCGAAACCGCGATGCCGCCCGCATCGAGATCCTGGATAAGCCCGGCCGAGGCCGCATGCCGGAAACTCACGTTGGTGGTGTTGACCAGCCTGGGCGAGGCCGCGCCATTGATCCGCACCTCGGGAATCGCGGCAACAATCCCCGCCTCAAGGCTATCCCGCAACCCGGCCAGCCGCTGGTGGGCAGCCTCGTCCACAGCCATGGCCAGGGCGCAGGCCTGACCCAAACCAACCAGGCCGGGGACGTTTTCGGTGCCGGATCTGCGGCCATTTTCCTGGCCCGAGCCCATGATCAGCGGGGTAAAGGGGGCGGTGCGGCGCACATAGAGCGCCCCAGCCCCCTTGGGCCCATGCAGCTTATGCCCGGCAATGGTGAGATAATCCACCTCCAGCGCTTCCGCCGAAAGGATAGCCTTACCCGCCAGCTGGATGGCGTCGCAATGGAACAGCACGCCCCGCTCCCGGCAGATGGCGGCGATCTCGGCCATGGGCCAGATCACCCCGGTTTCGTTGTTCGCCCCCATGAGGGAGACTAGGGCGGTGTCCGGCCGGATCGCGCCTTTGAGCGCCTCCAGATCAAGGGCGCCGTTTTCATCCACCCCCAGCAGCTCCACCTCGTAGCCCTGGCCGGCGAGAAACTCCAGCGGCGCCAGCACCGAGCCGTGCTCGACCTGCGAGGAGATGATGTGCTTTTTCGCGGGACTTGCCCAAACCGCGCTCAAGATGGCGGTGTTATTGCCTTCGGTGCCGCCGCTGTTCAAGACGATCCGGCCCGGATGGCAGCCGAGCAGCCCGGCCACCTGCTCCCGGGCCAGCTCCAACCCCCGCCGGGCAGCCTCGCCGAAACGGTGGGAGCTTGCCGGATTGC
This sequence comes from Pseudomonadota bacterium, assembly GCA_043804705.1. Taxonomy (GTDB): domain Bacteria; phylum Desulfobacterota; class Desulfobulbia; order Desulfobulbales; family Desulfurivibrionaceae; genus Thiovibrio. Next base: position 8,322 of record JAZDIS010000360.1, read on the forward strand.
CGAACCACTCGGCCAGATAGGGGGCCATGGCCTCCCGCACCGCAGGGTCCAGCGGGGTGGAAGCGTTGTTGTCGAAGTAGATGTTGGGCATGGGGGTCAGATCCGCAGCATTCTGTCGAGGGAAAGTTTGGCCTCGGCCGCCACCGCAGGCTCCACGGTGATCCGGTTGACCACCCGCCCCTGGGCCAGGTTGTCAAGCACCCACAGCAGGTAACCGGGCTTGATCCGGTACATGGTTGAGCACAGGCACTGGAAGGGTGAAAGCGAATGGATCTCCCGGTCAGGGTACTGGTACTTGAGCCGGTTCACCAGATTGACCTCGGTGCCGATGGCCCACTTGCTGCCCGCCGGAGAGTCGCGCACCGCCGAGATGATCGCCTCGGTGGAGCCGTACTGGCCGGCCCGGCTTACCACCTCGTTGCGGCACTCGGGATGGACGATGATCCGCACCTCGGGGTCGCGCTCCCGCCAGGCGGCGACATGAGCGGCGGTGAACTGCATGTGCACCGTGCAGTAGCCGTCCCAGAGGATCACCTTGGCCTTTTGCAACCGGGCCGGGGTGTTGCCGCCCAGCGGTTTGTCCCGCTGCCAGAGCACCACCTCGTCCTCGGGGATGCCCAGCGCACTGGCGGAATTGCGGCCCAGGTGCTCGTCGGGGAAAAAGAAAACCTTGTCGCCCTGGGACAGAGCCCAGGTCAGCACCCGCTCGGCGTTCGATGAGGTGCAGACCGAGCCGCCGTGCCTGCCGACAAAGGCCTTGAGCAGGGCCGAGGAATTCACATAGGTCACGGGGATGACCCGGCCGGTGGTCACCTTGGCCAGATCCTCCCAGGCCCAGGCCACCTCTTCGCTGGTGGCCATGTCGGCCATGGGGCAGCCGGCCCGCAGGTCGGGGAGGATAACCACCTGGTCCGGGGCGGTCAGGATGTCGGCGGATTCCGCCATGAAATGCACGCCGCAGAAGACGATGTACTTGCGGTCCTTGGCCTCGGCGGCATTGCGGGCAAGCTTGAGGGAATCTCCGGTCAGATCGGCGAACCGGAAGGTTGCCTCCTGCTGGTAGTGATGCCCCAAAATCAAAAGATTGCCGCCCAGCTCTTTCTTGCGGGCGGCAATCTTTTGGCAGATTACTTCTTCTTTTTCCTGCAGGTATTCCGAGCCAAGCTCAACCTGCTGCAACACGGTCATCGGTCTGTCCTTCACTCCCAGCTAAATTTGTGTAACGCAAAGACGCCAAGGCGCGGAACAACGGGATCTTTTTTTAGATATCTTCGCGCCTCTGCGGCGTTGCGTTTGTTTTCCTGTGCCGCTCTTATTTTACCAGCCGCACCCAAGCCGCAGTCGGCCCTTTATCCCCTTCACCCTCGCCGAAACGAACCTCGTCGCCTTCGGCCAACTGAGTCATGGTCACATCTTTGAGGGCGTTCTCGTGAAAATACACCTCCTGGCCGTCCAGGGTCACGAGAAAGCCGTAAGACTCATAGGGAAACAGGCTTCTGATGGTGCCCATGGCCGGTCCGGCAGCCGCGGACTCCGTCTCCTTGCCGTTGTTCTGCCGGCGCTTGCGCTGCAGCTCCTTCAACTGGAGGCCGAGGGTGTCGAACGCCTCCACCAGCAGGGGCCGCACCGCCTCCCCCTTTCTTTTCACAACCACGGTATCATTGGGAACGGAGGCAACCAGGCGAACTTCGTGACCGCCCGCCTTATGCCCGGCCGTTTCCTCAATAGAGATCCGCAGATGATGAACAAGCCCAGGGTGGTGGCGATCAAGGCGTCCCTTCTCCTCTTCGATCTTTTCCTGCCAAGCTTTACGAATTTCCAGGTTCCGTCCTTCAACTTGTAGTTCCATGCATTTCCTCCATCACAGTGATTAAATTGCCGCCCCCAGAGGGCAGCCGACTGGAGAGCTTTCGATTGTATTCTACCATAGTTGCCGGGCGAAAAACAGCTTCTCTTCGCAGTGGCCACAAGAAAAAAACCGGCCTGAAAGAGGCGGAATTCGCCCCCCTCCATCCCGGATGACACCAGCGCAAGGTCTTTTCCCAACCTCAAACAGCTCTCATGCTTGCCAAGCGACAGCCGGATTTGTACCCCAACCTGCCTTGCCCCCGCAATTCTTTCCCGAGCCGTTTTTTCGCCGGCAACCGTTGCCGGCGGGCACTATTTTCTTGCGCAACAGGAGCTAGTAAGATTAATTCCTTAGTTCTGATAGTTTTTTATCAAACAATGCCCCTGACCGGCAGAGGAGAGTCCGATGCATAATAGCTTCCCAGGCAGAACTCGCCCAGGAATTTTTATCCTCTCCGCTCTCCTGACCCTCCCCTGCTTTCTGCTCAGCCCGAGCAGCTGTCCCCCCGGCCAGAAGCAGTCCCTTGCCACCTACGTCGGCTCCCAGGCCTGCCAACCTTGCCATCCGCAGGAATACCAGCGATTCGCCACCTATACCAAGAAGAGCCGTTCCTTCGAAAGCATCGAACGATTGCGCAAGGGACTCACCGCCGAGGAGGTCAAGCGCTGCTATAACTGCCACACCACCGGCTACGGCAAGCCGGGAGGCTTTGTCAATATCAAGGAAACTCCCCATCTCAAAAATGCCGGCTGCGAGGTCTGCCACGGCCCCGGCAGCATCCACGCCCAAACTGGCGCCCCCGCCGCCATCAAGCGGCACCTTACCAAGGAAGAGTGCGAAGGGTGCCACACCTCGGAGAGAGTGCGGGCCTTCCGCTTCAAACCCTTGATCCACGGCGGAGGGCATTGATGGTCAATCTGCACACCCTCATCAAAAAACGGCTCAGCGCCAAGATTCTCATCGCTCTGACCTTCTGTGTCGCCATCGTCATGGCCGGGGTCATCATTCTGGCCGTGACCAGCCAGCGCCGCCAACTCCAGGAGCAGATGACCGAACATGGCCGGGAGCTGAAGTCGGTTGCCTACACCGCCATCCGCCATCCCATGGCCATGGGCGACAGCGCTTCTGTAAAACAACAGCTCACCGAACTGCGCGAAAGCCTGCGGGACAACGAAATCGTGATCTGCGACTTCAACCAGCAGATCGTCTTTGCCAGCCATGCCGAACGGATTGGCACCTCCATGGCCGAGTTCACCGCCAACCGGAAGGTGCTCGCCGGCATGGCGCGGTTGCTTACCGCCGAGCAGACCCAGGCAAACCAGGCCTTCGAAGAGGAGCGGGATGGACACCGCTACCTGCTTACCCTGCACCCGCTTGTCAACCAGAAGGAATGCCATCACTGTCACGGAGAATCACGCAAGGTTCTGGGCAGCTTGGTCATCCGGCTCACCACCGACAAAACCTACAGCGCCATCTCCGCCCTGCGCGACCGCACCATCGCCATCAGCCTGCTCGGCATTTGCGCCATCATCCTTCTCACCCATCTGCTGCTCACCAAGATGGTGATCCGGCCGGTGGAAGAACTGGCGGAGAAATCACGGCAGATTGCGCACGGCGATCTGGACGCCTCGGTAACGGTGCGGAGCGATGATGCCATCGGCTCCCTGGCGAACTCCTTCAACATCATGGCGACCAGCGTCAAGGAGCAGATCGGCTATTTCAACAGCTTGCGCGCCGCTATCGCCGCTCCGCTCTTCATCGTCGATCCCGGCATGGTTATCACTTACATGAACGAAGCCTGCGAGAAGCTCAGCGGCTACAGCAAGGAGGAGACGGAAGGACAGCTCACCTGCCGGGAGGTCTTCAAGAGCGACCGCTGCGGCACCGCCACCTGCCCTCTCCATTACTGCCTTGAGCGGGGCGTGACCGTGGAAGGCATCACCGCCATCATCACCACCCGGGCCGGCAAGAAGGTGCCGATCATGACCAGCGCCAGCGCGCTTATCGACATGCACGGCAAGGTGATCGGCGCCGTGGAGATCTGCAAGGACATCAGCGACGTCCTCGAGGCCGAACGGCTCCGCTACATCAAGAAAACCGCCGAACACGAAGAGGAGCAGCGGCAGTACCTCGAAGAGCGGGTGCGGGAGTTGCTGGCCGTGCTCTCCAGGGTTGCCGGCGGCAACCTCAAGACCAGGGCCGAGGAACGGGGCAAGGGCGACGTCATGGACCAGATCGCCCGTCACATCAACCTCACCCTTGACAACCTGGAAAAGCTCTACGCCAGGATCTCTTCCTTCAACAAGGAGCTTGAACAAGAGGTGGACCGCCGCACCGTCCTGCTGCGGGAGCAAACAGTGCTCCTCGAACGGGCCAACCGCGAGCTGCGGGAACTCGACAAGCTCAAATCCGCCTTCCTGGCCAACATGAGCCACGAACTACGGACGCCGATGAACTCCATCATCGGCTACACCGACCTGCTGATCGACCGGGTGGATGGCGAGATCAACGACGAGCAGGAAAAAAGCCTCTTGAAAGTGCACAACAACGCCCGGCATCTCCTGCAGCTGATCAACGATATCCTGGACATGGCCAAAATCGAATCGGGCAAGATCGAACTCGATCCCAGACCCGTCGACATCCAGGCGCTCACCGAATCGGTGGCGACCATCTTCGAACCCACCATGACCAAGAAGGGGCTTACCCTGGTCCGGAATTTCGCCGCCGGCCTGGAGCAGGTTTACATCGACGAAGACAAGGTGCGGCAGATCTTCATCAACCTGCTCTCCAACGCCGTCAAGTTCACCGAAAAGGGCATGATCACCATCCATATCCAGCCCTCGCCGACAGCGGAACGGTTCATCCAGGTCTGTATCGAGGACAGCGGCATCGGCATCCGCGGGGAGGACATGGGCAAGCTCTTCGACAAGTTCAGCCAGGTTGACGGCTCCACCGTCCGCCAGTACGAGGGGACCGGCCTGGGCCTCTGCATCGCCCGGGGACTTGTCGTCCTCCACAAGGGCAAAATCTGGGTGGAGAGCACCTTCGGTCAAGGCTGCCGCTTCTGCTTCACCCTGCCCACCGACGGCAAACTCCTTGAAAAACCGGCCGAACCGATACTCGACACCACCCTTGCCGACCGCTTGGCCACCGCCTTCAACGGCTCGCCGCAAATCTTCAGCCAGGTGGCCGACTTCGGCGGCAAACCGATCCGCTGCTGGGAGTTCTGCCACTGCGGCCAACCGAGCTGCCCCGCATACAGCAACAAGGAATTGCGCTGCTGGCTGATTCAGGGCACCCACTGCAAGGGAGAAAAGATCGCCTTCGACGCCGAGAAAACCGCCTGCTGCCACAAATGCGAAATCATCGAGAGGCTCCTGCTGGCCGACGAGGAACACAAGGCCGGAGCGGTCATCAATCTGCCCCTGCCGGATAACACCAGATCCCCGAAAAAGGTGCTGGTCATCGACGACAACCCCGAGGTTATCGAACTGGTGCGAAAGTACGCAGGCGATGAATTTCAAATCGTCGGACTGCTCAACGGCCACGACGCAGTACGCATGGCCATGGAACTGCGGCCGGTGGCCATTACCCTGGATATCATGATGCCGGGCAAGGACGGCTGGCAGGTGCTTCACGAACTCAAACAGAACCCCGCCACCCAGGACATCCCGGTGGTGATCCTCTCCATCGTCGACAACAAAAAGCTGGGCTTCAGCCTCGGCGCCGCCGAATACCTGGTCAAGCCGATCGATAAAAAGCTTCTCCTCCGCAAGCTCAAATCGCTCGAGAAGATGCGGCCGTCGATCAAAAAGATCCTGGTGGTGGACAACGACCGCCACGCCCTGGACACCATCTGCCGCCTCCTGGACGAAGGCGGCTACGAGATCGAATGCGCCCAAAACCACGCCGATGCGGCCGACGCCCTGGCCTGCCAGCCGCCGGACCTCATCGTCTTCAACCCCTTCATGCCTGCCCCGGAAGGCATTGACCTCATCGAACCGATCAAGACCAACCCGCGGACCATGCACATCCCGCTCATCCTGATCACCCAGCAGCAAATGGCCGAGTACGCCATGAAAAACCTCAACGACCGCATCCGGGCCATCCTCGACAAGGGGTTGCGCAACGAGGACGGGCTGCTGAAGGAACTGATGGAGACCTTCAAAAAATGCGACTAATGCCCCTGATACCTTCGGCCGGTTTCTCTCCGGCCGTTTTGACTTTGCCCCTTTACCGCCGCCGGAGTTTACCCATGACAACAGAAAACGAAAAGGCCGGGAAAAAAATCCTGATCGTTGACGACAACCAGGACAACCGCGAACTGGTGGTCAAGATTCTCAAGCGGTACGGCTCGACGATCTGCGAGGCGGCTGACGGCGAGGAGGCCCTGGCCAGGGCGGCTTCGGAGCGGCCGGATCTGATCCTGATGGACATCGCCCTGCCTAAGATCGACGGGCTTGAAGCCACCCGGCGGCTCCGCCAAACGGCGGGATTGCAGGATACGCCGATCATCGCCCTCACCGCCCACGCCATGAAGGGCGACCGGGAGAAGGCGCTGGCTGCCGGCTGTTGCGATTACATCGCCAAGCCGATCAACGTCCGGGAACTGCCGGAACAAATCGCCCGCAACCTCAACTGAATGGAAACAATAAAGGAAAAAATCCTCATCGTCGACGACACGGCGGATACCGTGGAACTGTTGCGCAAGCGTTTCCGGGCCGAAGGGTATGACACGATGGAGGCCTTTGACGGTGAGGAGGCGCTGGCCAAAATTGCCGAGAACCGGCCGGATCTGGTGATTCTCGACGTGATGATGCCCAAGCTCGACGGCTTCGGGGTCTGCAAACGGCTGCGGGAGGATCCGGCCACCCGGCATCTGCCCGTGCTGATGCTCACCGCCAAGAGCGAGACCCCGGACAAGGTGCGGGGTCTCGACATCGGCGCCGACGACTACATCACCAAGCCCTTCGACTACAAGGAGCTTGCCGCCCGGGTCCGGTCGCTGCTCAGCAAAAAAACGGCCAACAAGGAGATGGCGGAAAAGGAAAAGAGCGAGGCCCTTGACCACATGGTGGACGAGGTCTCCCACGAGGTGCGCAACCCGCTCGTGGCCATCGGCGGCTTTGCCCGGCGGATGCTCAAAAACATGGCCGCGGACGACAAGAACCGCCCCTACATGGAGATCATTCTCCAAAACGTCGCCAGCCTGGAGCGGATGGTCACCGAACTCATCGAACTCAAGGGCGCGGCCCTCGCTTTCCGGGAACCGCTGGACATCCACTCCCTGATCAGGGAATCGCTTGCCCTCTTCGCGGCGGAGATCAAGAGCAGGGAGATCACCGTCACCCTGGACCTGATGGACAATCCGCCGCAGCTTGCCGTGGATCGGGAAAACTTCGGCCGCGCCATCTTCA
>JAZDIS010000361.1:0-2882 GCA_043804705.1 Pseudomonadota bacterium
AAAGATGACGACCGGTCCGGCCGTCTTGAAAACCTGCTTGAGCCCGCCCAACACCTCCAGGGCCAGCGCCTTGAATTCCGGCCCACGGTGATCTATGATCGGTTTCGCCATCGCCCGAAGCACTTGCTCGGGTATATTTGTCGGTCCCGGGATCTGTAAAAAATGCCAACCGCTTGAATAGGACATATCATGCCTCCTTAATGTGCAGGGGAGTGTAAGGAAATGAAGAGAACTTCCTCTCCGATCTCGCTCAAGCTGGCACATCCGGTAAAAATCATGGCCACCTTCAGCTCGTTGTGCATCTGTTCAAGGGTTAGTTGCACGCCAGCGGCACCCGCACCAAAAGCGCCGATGACCAGCGGTCTGCCAACCAGGACGGCGTGCGCGCCAAGGGCCAGCATCTTGAGCACATCCACACCTCTGCGTACGCCTCCATCGGCCAGCACCAACATGTCGCGGCGCACTGCCTGGGCAATCTGCGGTAAAACTTCGGCGGTGCCGGGGGTGTGATCCAGCACCCGCCCGCCGTGGTTGGAGACAACAATGGCCGCAGCCCCTGCCTCGCGTGCGGCCAAGGCATCCTCCACGCACATAATCCCTTTTAGAATCAGCGGCAAGGTCGTGCTTTGCACCAATTCCTTAAGTTGAGATAAAGTCTTTGGCTGCACAGGCTGGCCGGCCGCCCGCATGGGCACGATGCCTGCGGCGTCCACGTCTATTCCCACGGCTACACAACCCGCAGCCTCGGCCTGGCGGAGGTGAGCGATAATATTGGCCTGATCACGCGGCTTGATAATGGGGATGCCCTGCCCCTCATTGGCCCGGATGACACGCAAACCTGTGGCATAGATCTTTGGATCCGGCCCGTCTCCCGTCATAGCCAGAGTTCCTGCCTGCTTTGCACCGGTGATAAAGGCTGTGGCCAACTCCTCTTCGCTGATGATCTCTTGAAAATTCATCTTGGTGCCTGCCACCGCCGCTCCCAGAATCGGCATAGATAGCTTTTGGCCCAGGAGGGTCAGTTCCGTCTCTGGGTCGCTTGCTGCGTGGACTACGCGCATCTTGACGCGCAGAGAAGCCAAGGCCTTGTAATTATTTATGAACGAAGAGCCGCTTTCAGCACCACCAATACCGGGAAATTCACCGGCGCAGACCACACCGTTGCACTCGCGGCACACGCGGCAGATTCCATTAAAACGTTTCCTGGCTTCTTGACGTACTTCTTTGATGTTCATTTATAAACCTCCGAGATTTGCAGATGATCGCCTTATTGAGCACAAAAGAATTGATGATCCATTGTTTTATTGCGGCGGAAGTATATAAAAGGAGGTTTGATCCTGAATCCCTTAGCCATCCTGCTCCCTTGGTTCTCCGGTTCTTTATAATTTATACTTCAGTCGGTAAGCGGCCTTTGCTCCAGACGGGGCGGTCGAAATAGGTTCGAAGGCTATCCCCGGCAATTGCATAGCCGAGTCTTTAACCGATTCCGTGACGAGAATCTCCCAAGCTTTAGCCGTATCCTCTCCCAGCTTGCTCGCAGCATTGACCTCCGCGCCAAACACGTCTTGGTCCCCAATATGCAGCAGAGAGCCAAAGCCAAGGCCGACGCAAAGAAGTATCTTTTCGGCATCGTCCTTGTCCGTGTTGTAGATCTTGGTTATTTGCTGCATTTCTACAGCGCATTCTATGGCCTTGGATGCCTTGCGGAATATGATGAGCATGCTGTCACCATCCCGCTTAAGAAGGATGCCGTCGTGCCGGTCGATGCAGGGAACGAAGAGGCGTTCGGATTCCAGGATAATCTGGAGGAAATGAATGATACCGAACTCCGCTACTTTTCGGGAGAATCCCGAGAGGTCTGTAAACATCACGGCCCAATCCTCTCCGAACATATCCCAAATTCTACGATCAATGGCATCCTTGTCGGCCCCTGGCTCAAGGCGAAGAGCCATCAACTTCTCTAACCGGTCATGCGATGCCCCGGCTGCGACCTGGGTTGAAAATGGCATGTTACCTCCTATATCAGGCTGGGAATATTGTCACGCGTTGGCATTCTAAGACATTGCTTTCAGTCCGTTATAAGTATAGGAAGGCTGATTTTTCTTGTCAAGGAATATTGGGCTAAACGACATTGAGCCTTCGGCCACACACCGGGCACTTGCCACCGGGCGGCAGATCGGTTTTCCTGAACTCCACCCCGCATTGCCCACAGGTGATAAACGGCGAGGACTCTTCTATGGGTCTGTGTTGTTCTTTGCCTGAGACGACGGCCTGCTTCTTGGTCTCTGTTGCCCTTCTGGCCAAATCCGCGCGGACTTCCGGGGTAAGCGAACGTTTAAGAGTGTTCAGCATATGTTCAGCCATAACCCGTCTTGCGATGCGGATGTAAGTGAAATGGTAGTCGCCATTTGGATCTTTCCATTGAATGCAGAGACGGAAGGCCTCGCGAATGGTCTTTTTCGGAAACAGCAAAACGAGAGGTCCCAGAATTAGAGAACGGGTTACGGTGTAGTTTTTTTGGACCGAAGAATCGTCGAGGATCGAGACATCGACCACGCCATCTAGGGGGATTCTGCCGAGTTCTTTTTCGCCATCGTGCAAGATGATGGATTCGTGGGTTGGCAGGCAGGCGACTGTCCTGTAGGCCGGGATAGCATCTATTAAAGCTTGCAAATCAGGAGTCACCATAGGCGATCGCTTGCATTTGTTTGTTATGTGCTAACTGGCAACCGTCAGCATTTAATCTAAATGATCTGGCTTAGTGCCTTGCCGAGCGTTTCGACTGTACGATCGACATTTTGAAGTTTGTCTAAGCCGAATAACCCTAGACGAAAAGTTTTGAAATCTTTAGGCTCATCACATTGTAATGGAACGCCAGCAGC
>JAZDIS010000362.1:0-4623 GCA_043804705.1 Pseudomonadota bacterium
GAGCACTTTTTCGGGCCAGCCCGTGAGGGTGTCGCAACCGGAGAGCAGTTCCTCGGCGTAGTCGGTGATCTTGAAAAACCAGCCGTTCATCTCCCGGGGCAGCACGGCAGTGTCGCAACGCCAGCAGGCACCGTCGATAACCTGCTCGTTGGCCAGCACGGTCTGGCAGGTCTCGCACCAGTTGACCGTGGTCACTTTCTGGTAGACCAGCCCCTTTTCGTACATCTTGATAAACAGAAGCTGTTCCCATCGGTAGTATTTGTCGTTGCAGGTGGCGAGCTCGCGGCCCCAGTCGTAGCTGAAGCCCATGCGCTGCAGCTGCTTTTTCATGTAGTCGATGTTTTCGTAGGTCCATTTGGCCGGATGGGTGTCGTGCTTGATCGCCGCATTCTCGGCGGGCAGACCGAAGGCGTCCCAGCCCATGGGATGAAGGACGTTGAAGCCTTTCATCCGCTTGTAGCGGGCCACCACGTCGCCGATGGTGTAGTTGCGGACATGGCCCATGTGGATGCGGCCCGAAGGGTAGGGAAACATCTCCAGGAGATAGTATTTGGGCCGGGAGGGATCTTCGCTTGCCGTGTAGGTGCTGTTGTCAAGCCAGTGGCCGCGCCATTTGTCTTCGATGGCCTTGAAATCGTATTTCATATTCGTTGATCCGGGGTTTTTAGTGTCGAAGTTTGAGCGCTGCGCCAGGAGTTTTTTTCTCAGCGGTCAGCATTCGGTTTTCAGCCCTGTGTTTATTGTCGGTAAATCTTTGCTTCTTTAATTGCGGAACAGTGCCCTCTTTCCCTTTTTACGAGTCCATCTTTATTCAGTTGATGGGAAATTATGCTGGGCAAGGTTCTCAAAGGAGGTGAAACGGTCAATAAAGGCCAGTTCCACGGTGCCGGTCGGCCCATTGCGCTGCTTGCCGATGATGATTTCGGCGATCCCCTTTCTCGGGTTGTCCTCTGCTTTGTTGTACACCTCGTCGCGGTAGATGAACATGATCAGGTCGGCATCCTGTTCGATGGCGCCCGATTCGCGCAGATCGGAGAGCTGCGGCCTTTTGTTGGGGCGGCTTTCCAGGCTGCGGTTCAGCTGGGAAAGGGCAAGAACCGGGATGCTGAGCTCCTTGGCCATGGCCTTGAGCGAGCGGGAGATCTCACTGATTTCCTGTTCGCGGGATTGGCTGTTGGCCTTGCCCCGCATCAGCTGGAGATAATCCACCACCACCATGCCGATGTTGTGTTCGGTTTTCAGGCGCCGGCACTTGGCCCGCATCTCCAGCACCGTGATGGCCGGGGTGTCGTCGATGTAGATGGGGGCTTCCGAAAGCATGCCCACCGCCCGGGTGAGCTTGGGCCAATCCTGTTCCTTCAAGAAACCGGTCCGTAACCGCTGGGCGTCAACCCGGCTGATGGAGCAGAGCATACGCATGCCCAATTGCTCCTTGGACATCTCCAGGCTGAAGACCGCCACCGGCACCTTGTGGAGCAGGGCGGCATTTTGGACCATGTTGACGGCCAGGGCGGTTTTGCCCATACTGGGACGAGCGGCCAGGATGATGAGATCCGAGCGTTGCAAGCCTGCGGTCATCTTGTCGAAATCGTGATATTCGGTGGGAACGCCGGTGATGTGTTCCTTGCGTTCGTAAAGCTGTTCGATGTATTTGAAGGTGCTGGAAATGACGGTCTTGAGCGAGTGGTAGGACTGGCCGCTCTTGGCCCGGGAGATCTCAAAGACGGTCGTTTCCACATCGTCAAGGAGACCGTCGATATCATCCTGCTCCTCGTAGCAGCGACCGGCGATCTCGGTGCCGGTCTGGATCAGCTTGCGGAGGATGGCCTTTTCCCGCACTATTTTGGCGTAATAGGCAATGTTTGCGGCAACCGGCACGATGTCGGTGAGGGTGGCGAGGTAGGTGGGGCCGCCAATCGCTTCAAACCGGTTGTTGTCTTTCAGCAGGTTGGAAACGGTTACGAGGTCAAGGGGTTCGCCACGGTCAAACAGGGTGAGCATGGCGGAAAAGATGTATTTATGGGCGTCGCGGTAAAAATCGTCTTCGGTGAGAGTCTCTGCCGCTTTGGGCATGGCGCCCTGTTGCAGCATGATTGAGCCGAGAACGCATTGCTCGGCCTCAAGATTCTGCGGGGGCAGACGGTGGGTGGAGGATGGGGTTGGTCCGGATTCCATGGAGTATCGTTGGCTGTAATGAATAGGGGGCGGTTTCCCGCCCCCACTCGGTTATCCTGCGTCATTCCAAGGTCAAAGCAAGTGGGGCGGATTCTGCGGCTAATGCGCCGGTTCCAGGTCCGCCTTCTGCTTGGGACCCGGAATTATTCCGCGGCCAGAGGAACGATTTCCACCGTGATTTCCGCGGAAATCTGGTAGCCGATCTTCACCGGCACCATGGTGACGCCCAGGGTCTTGATGGGTTCGTCAAGAACGATCTTTTTCTTGTCGAGTTCAATGCCCAGCGCGGCAAGTTTTTCCGCGATGTCCGCGGAGGTGACGGAGCCATAGAGCTTGTTGTCATCCCCGGAACGATGGGCAATGACCACCGTGGCTCCCGTTACCTTTTTGGCCAGGGCTTCCGCCTCTTCACGCTGGTTTTTCTTTCTTGCCACAATGGCGGCTTTTTCCCTTTCCAGAGTGGTAAGGTTCGCCTTGGTGGCAGGCACGGCAAGACGACGAGGGATCAGGAAGTTACGGCCGTAGCCGTCCTTGACCTTAACAACATCGCCTTCCTCGCCAAGGGTGTCAATGGTTTCTTTTAAAATGAGTTCCATGTTGTACCTCCGGTTGAATCCTGGTTTTGCCGGGATTCATTATTTCTGAAAAATGAAGACCTTGAAAAAGCCCCCAGTTTCATGGTGTGTTTCTTTATCTAGGACACCGAGGTGTCATCCACATCTTTTTTAAGCCGCCGCTTCCTGAAATCAACCCAGACATCAGCCAGGCCAAGTAAAGCGACAAAGCCGATGCCGTAAATCTGCAAGAACAGAAGGCTGTACGTTATTATTCTGATCGCCGGCGGCAACGACCATTTTTGCATCATGCTCGAAACAATCGCCAACCCTTGCGAGAGATAAAGAACCAGGAGCACCAAGCCCATGTTCAAGCCCAGGATATTGAGCTTTTCATCGGGGACAAGAAGTGCGATGCCTGTCATTATCACCGGCCAGACCAGCAATTCCGGGAGCCGCCAGTTTTTCAAATCTTCCCGGTCTGTCCGGGAGGGGTCTTTCTTTCTCAGCAACCATTGGCCGACAACGACGTTCAGCCAGACGGTGCAGATGATCGAAGTAAGGAGCAAGGCCGGGAAAAGCCGTGCCACCTGTTCCCGAAGCTGGGTGATGAAGGCCTTGATTTCTTCAAGATCTTCAGCCGGGAAACGTCCTGAATCCCGGTACAGCGCAAAGGTTGCTTCAAACCCTTTATCCAGACTCTGCCGCAGGTCAAGATACGGATTGCTCTGGGTAGCCATGCCGACCAGCCAACCCGTGACGAGCCAGACAAGGACGAGATAGGCAACGCTTTTGATTCCGGCCCGCTTGGCCGATTCGTTTTCCCTGTCTGCCCTGGCAAGGATAAAGCCGACGGGCAGGAGGGTCAGTGAGAAAAGCAGGCTCGGCAGGGTTCCGCCCCAGAAAGTCATGCCGCCTGCAATGCCAAGAGCCCAGGCAATAATGATTGTCCCTTGTTTCCGGCCGTAAACGCTCAGGAAGTAGTAGACGGGCAAAGGCAACAGGCAATGGAGCCACTCAAGGCCGGCAAAAATCGCCGGTATCGTGAAAATGAGGGCCGTGACGGCGATAGCCCCGATTGTCTCTGTCTGTCTGCTTGCTCCTGTGCGAAAAAACACGATTTCCGGCTGGTTCCTGTTCTACTGCTGGGCCTGATCGGCATAAGGCAACAGGGCAATCTGGCGCGCACGCTTGATTGCCTCGGTGAGCTGCCTTTGGTGATGGGCGCAGTTGCCATAGATGCGCCGCGGTATAATCTTGCCGCGCTCCGTCACAAAATTGCGCAGGGTTTTAACGTCCTTGTAATCAATCATCAGGCTCTTGTCCGTGCAGAAACGACAAACCTTGCGACGGTTGAAGATCTTCTTTTTCTTGATAACCATGTGCTTTCCTCTTTGTTGGTTCAATATAGAAATAGTTTAATCGCGACGGGCGCAGAAACTATTCAGAGGCTTCGTCTGTAACCGCAGGGCTGGTTTCCGGCTCTGCTGGTTCTTCTGCCTTGGGGGCATCCGGGGTGAAGACGTCCTGGGTTTTTATCGTCATGAATTTCAGGACCCGGTCATCAATCAGGATGAGCCGCTCCATTTCCTTGACGCCATCAGGAAGACCGGCATATTCGACATAGAGAAAATCGCCCTGGGCTTCTTTCTTGATGGGGTAGGCCAATTTTTTCAGGCCCCATCTGTCGGTTCTCACGATGAGTCCGCCAAAACTTTCGATGGTTCCAGTTACCTTGTCGGAAACCGAAGAGAATTCCGTTTCTCCGGCCCCCGGCCTGACAATAACAATTGTCTCGTACCTGCGCATTGATTCCTCCTTGTGGTCATTTGGCCCTTGCTTTTTGCGTTTCATGCGAAGAGCAAGGAGGTATGTGGGAAAAAATAGTAAAAAA
>JAZDIS010000363.1:0-2415 GCA_043804705.1 Pseudomonadota bacterium
GCAAGGAGGTGTTTTCCGATGAAACAGGTAATCACCACAGAGAAACAGCCGATCAAACTCTGGCTTGATGATATTGAGGCTGGGGCCTTTGCCCAGGCTAAAAATCTCGCCAATCTCCCGTTTGTGTTCAAGCATGTTGCGGTGATGCCCGATGCTCACCAGGGATACGGCATGCCCATCGGCGGGGTGATGGCCTCGGAAGAGGTGGTGATCCCCAATGCGGTTGGTGTGGATATCGGCTGCGGCATGTGCGCCGTGCGGACCTCACTGACCACCATCTCCCCGGAAAAGCTGAAATCGGTGCTCAGTGAGATCAGAAGAACCGTGCCCCTTGGTTTTAAACACCACCAGCACAGGCAAAAAACAAGCCTCATGCCGCAGGCGGATATCCCCCTTGCCGATCTGCCCGTTGTTGCCGGTCAATATCAAAGCGCCCTTACCCAGCTTGGCACCCTGGGGGAGGGAACCATTTTATCGAGATCCAGAAGGGCGATGATGGCCATATCTGGCTGATGGTTCATTCCGGCAGCCGCAATCTCGGTTTCAAGGTTGCCAATTATTATAATCGCTTGGCCATGGAGCTGAACAAGCGCTGGGGCTCAAGGATTCCCGCAAACTGGCAGCTGGCCTATTTGCCCATCGGCAGCGAAGCCGGTCAACAGTACCTGCATGAGATGCGCTACTGCGTCGACTTCGCCTATGCCAATCGAAAGATGATGATGGAACGGATCAAGGACGCCTTGTTGGCCGTGGCGCCGCCGGTATTCTTTGAACCGATGCTCAACATTGCCCACAATTACGCGGCCATGGAGGTGCATTTTGAAAAGAATGTCATGGTGCATCGCAAAGGGGCAACCCGGGCCCAGGCAGGGGAAATCGGTATTATTCCAGGCTCCCAGGGGACTCCCAGCTATATCGTGCGGGGCAAGGGAAACAGGGAAAGTTTTGAGTCGTGCGCCCATGGCGCGGGCAGGAAGATGGGACGCAAGCAGGCCCAGCGGCAATTGAACCTGGAGCAGGAAAAGAAACGGCTGGACGACCAGGGAATCATCCATGCCCTTCGCTCGGCCGGGGATCTGGAAGAGGCTGCCGGCGCCTACAAGGATATTGACGAGGTGATCGACAACCAGCTGGATTTGGTGGAGGTGTTGGTGGCGCTACGCCCCTTGGCTGTGATCAAAGGGTGAACCGCCGGGGTCAAGGGCTTTCCTTACGGCAATAAGCAGTGCTTCCATCCGGACCGGTTTATTGAGATAATCGTGAATCCCCATGGCCAGGGCCTTTTCTCTGTTGATGAGTTCACTCTGGCCGGTGCAGAGAATTACCGGCGTCCGAGGACTTATGGCCAGGATCTTTTGCGCCAGTTCGACCCCGGTCATGGAAGGCATGGTCATATCGGTTACCACCAGATCAAATTGCCCGGGATTTTTCCGGAATTCCGTCAAGGCCTGCATCCCATCGGCGAAGATTGTCACCTGATAGCCGTTTTTTGCTAAAATGGCGTTGATAATATCACGAATTTGCGCTTCATCATCAACCACCAGAACCCGTTCCCCTTTTCCCTTGAGTTCGGTGGGGGCTGTTTTGTCCGGCAAGGCTAAGGCAACCTGTTCGGTCAGGGGCAGGTAGACATGAAAGCTCGTGCCTTTTCCCGGCTCGCTGTACACGGCAATGTGACCATGGTGACTTTTTACAATACCATGCACCACGGCAAGCCCCATCCCGGTTCCTTCCCCCATCTTCTTGGTCGTGAAGTAGGGCTCAAAGATTTTCTCCTGTATCTTCGGATCAATGCCGCAGCCCGTATCGCTCACCTCAAGCTTCAGATACCTTCCTGGGGCTAAATTGGCATAGCCGTAGTCTTCCGCCCCTATTGTCACTTCATCGAGGGAAACGCCAAGGGTTCCTCCGGTCTCTCGCATGGCGTGATAGGCATTGGTGCAGAGATTCATGATGACCTGATGGATCTGGGTGGGGTCGGCCAAAACCAGGCCGGTGGAGGTGATGTTCTGGCGGATCACTATGGTGGCCGGGATGGAGGCGCGCAGCATCTTGAGGGCTTCCTTGATGATCAGCGATACCTGCAAGGGCTGTTGCTGCTGTTCCGCCTTGCGGCTGAAAGCCAGGATCTGGGAGACAAGCTCTTTTGCCCTTTCCGCCCCTTTTTTGAGCTCTTCGAGATATTCCCGGCGATGTTCCGGATCTTTTTCCTCCATGGCCAACTCGTTATAGCCAAAGATGATGGAAAGGATGTTGTTGAAATCATGGGCAAGACCGCCTGCCAAGGTGCCGATGGCCTCCATCTTCTGGGCCTGACGCAACCGCCCTTCCAGCGCCTTCAGTTCGGTGATATCCCTGGGGATATAGAAAATGCTTATCAGTTCGTTGTTTGGGCCAAAAACCGGGGAGGCGGAG
>JAZDIS010000364.1:0-4170 GCA_043804705.1 Pseudomonadota bacterium
CTGCACCGTGATGGTTTTGAATATGGATCATGAAAGACCTATCTTGATAACGGGTTTCGGCGGCCAGGGGATCATTATGGCCGGGGACATCCTGGGAAAGGCCGCGACCATTTTTGACAACAAATATGCCACCATGACCCAGGCCTATGGACCCGAGGCCCGGGGGAGTTCTTGTTCTGCCCAGGTCATGATCAGCGACGCGGAAATCCTTTTCCCTTTTGCCAATGACCCGCAGGTTTTAATTTGCCTGAGCCAGGAAGGCTATTCCAAGAACGTCGGTGGCCTGCGCCAGGAAGGTTTTCTGATCTGGGACACGGATCTGGTCCAGACGGCAAACCTGGATCCCAGTTGGACCACCTATCATATCCCGGCAACCCGGTTCGCCAAAGAGCTGGGTAATAAAATGATGGCGAACATCGTGATGCTTGGATTTCTTGCTGCGGTGCATGACATCGTAAGTGCTCCGGCCATGCGTGAAGCGGTGCTAACCTCCGTCCCGGAACCGACGAAGGAAATCAATGGACGGGCCTTCGAGCGGGGCCTGGAATACGGTCTGGCCATTCGCAAAAGTCGGGCGAAGCAGGATAGGCCCAGGGATTAGCGATGGTCAAAAGTCTTTCCCCCCCTCCGCTGAAAAAAGCAATCCTCCTGATTGGATCCGGATACGGCGCCCTCAAGGTGGCCCAGGACCTGGCCCAATCCGGCCTGCCACTGGTCTGGGTAACCAGGGAGATTCACTTCCTGGAATTGCCGGGGGGCGTAAAGCATTTCACCGAGTGGCCAGAGGATCTCGACTTCCAGTTCCGTCCCCTTTATCTGAGGGTGACCCGCCACCCGCTGGTGACCGCCATCACCCATGCCCGGGTCGAGGACATCAAGCAGGGGTCCGAAGGGTACCAGGCCGTTATCGTTCAAGATCCCGTTTATGTGGACTATGATCTCTGCACCGGCTGTGGGCGATGCATGGAGGTATGTCCCCTTCAGAATAACGGCCATCCCCCCTTGAGAAGAACGCCGGCCTACTGCCCATCCCGGGCCCTGCATCTCGACAAGCGCAAGCTGAGTCCCTGTCGGACAAGCTGTCCTCTGGGCGTGAATGTACAGGCCTACATGGCACTGACAGCAGCTTCGCGATTCGAGGAAGCCCTTAATGTCATCCGGGAAGACAATCCCCTGCCGGGCATCTGCGGGCGGGTCTGTCATCACCCCTGCGAGGAGAGCTGCCGTCGGGGTCCGCTGGATCAAGCGGTAGCAATCTGCAGCATCAAAAGGTTTCTTGCCGATGAGGAGATGGCCAAACATCTGCCCCGACTGCCTGGTGCTCGCGGACCGAAAAGAACCGAGAAAATAGCGATCATCGGAGGCGGGCCGGCCGGTCTCACAGCTGCCTATTTCCTCGGCCGGGAAGGTTTTTCGGTTACGATATTTGAGTCCCATAATGAAGCCGGGGGCCTGCTGAGGGTGGGGATAAATGCCTTCCGGCTGCCCCGCGCCATACTGGATGCGGAGATACAAGCCATTGCAGATGCAGGGGTTGAAATCAGAACCAGCACGCCGATCCACTCCACCAAGGAATTAATGGACCAGGGATATAAGGCCATCCTTCTTTGCACTGGCGCGCACCAGGACCTGCGCCTCAATATTTCCGGCGAAGATTCAGACGGGGTCTTCGGCGCCCTGGAGATGTTGCGCCAGCTTTACACGGGTCAGAACGCGAATATCCGTGGTCATGTCGTCATTATCGGCGGAGGCAATTCCGCCATGGATGCAGCCCGCTCCGCCGTCCGGCTGGGTGCAGACTCCGTTACCGTCTGCTACCGCCGGGAGCGCGGAGACATGCCGGCCCGCGCCTGGGAGATCCAGGCAGCAGAGGAGGAAGGGGTTAAGTTCGAATTTCTGGTGGCGCCGGTGCAGATCGTTTCCAGAAAAGGGAAGGTGTCCGGCCTCCAGCTGATTTGTATGAAGCCGGGGGACCCGGATGAAAGCGGACGCAGAAAGCCGGAACCCGTCGCCGGTTCGGAGTTCATTCGTCCGGCCGATACGATCGTGGTCGCCATCGGACAACGGCCTCACCTTGCCCAAACCGGGCTGGGCGGTCAGTTTGGAATGAGCCGGGGCGGATGGGTTGCCGTGGACGCAAGGTATTCCACATCGCAGGTGGGTGTCTTTGCCGCGGGAGATGTGGTTACCGGGCCTGATACCGTAGTCGGTTCCATGGGCCAGGGCCGGCAGGCCGCCGCCAGAATCATGGAATATCTCAGCGGATCCTTTCCCTCGTGGGGTACGCTCCCAGATGAATCTTCCGGCGCTGGAGAGCACCTGGAGATTGCCGAGGATACTGCTCGCCGTTGGCGGGCGGAGATGCCTGAACGGCAGCCAAAGGTGAGACGAAGGGACTTCGAAGAAGTGGAGCTGGGTTTTACTAGAGATCAGGCAGTGGCCGAGGCATCGCGCTGCCTGCAATGCAGCTCCTGTTGCGAGTGTCGGATCTGCGAAGGCGTCTGTACCGACATCGGAGCCATCGATCATTTCCGGAACCCCTGTCGCATGACGATTACAAGCCCAGCAGTGATTGTGGCCAGCGAAAACGAGGCAGCCCATCTGAACCTCGCGGGTCAGCAAGGCGTCTATCACGTGGGGGACTTCCGGCACGCGACCGACCTGGTGGATGTTCTAGTCGCCGGCAGCGCTGCGGCAGGCAGGGCCATGGCCGAGTGCGCCTCGCTCCGCCTGGGCGGGCCTTTGCGCCGGCCGAAGTCGGTGAAGATGGACGAGGGTATGCGCTTTGGAGTGTTTGTCTGCACCTGCAATGGTACGCTGGCCCCCCCAGAAGCCTTGGAACGCATTCGGGAGATGGCTCAGCGGATGCCTGGGGTGATGCACAGCGAGCTGATCTTTTCGGCCTGCCATCCTCGAGGTTCCGATGAAATAGCGGCTGCCGTGCGCAAGCACAGACTCAGCAGGGTCATCCTGGCTTCCTGTGTATGCTGTCCCCTGGAGTTCCAGTGCATTTCCTGCAACGATCAGCGCAACCGGGCCCGCATCCATTTGTTTGAGCGGCTGGGGCTGGACCGCAGCCGTTTCGAGATGATCAATATCAAGGATCATCTAGGTGCCGCTGATTCCTCGGAGGATCAGTTGGAAGAGAAAATACGCGATTTCCTGCGAGAGGCCTTTATGCGCGCCCGTTTCATGGGACCGCTCCGCCAGGGGGTCACGAAAATCAGGAACCGGATCCTGATCCTCGGAGGATCGGAAGTCGGCCTGAGTTGCGCGATGATCCTGAACATGCAGGGGTTCAAGGTGCGCCTGATTCATCGGTGCCGCCTCAAAGATGAGCCGGATCTGCCGCAGGAGATCCAGGGCAGGGCGGTAAACCGCATCCCGGGAGAGTCCATCACCCATATGGAAGAAGCGGTCGTCGAAGGCATCAAGGGCCACATCGGAGATTTTACGGTCACGATTCGTGAGCATGGCACCCGTAAGCAACTCCGGGCAGATATCGTTTGCCTCACCGACCCAAACATCCTGCCCCTGGCGATTCCCGTGGTCATGTTCGGCCTCAAGAAGTTCTATCGCTATAACTTCAAATTTTTCCAGAGCCCGCAGATCGGCGTATATCGGGTCATGCCCCGGACACTCAATAGGGTAAACGCTTTCCAAGCCGGGGCCGCCCTGGCTGCCCATGTGGTCACCGCGGCGGCAGAGGCCTTTTTGCAGGACCACGAGCTCAGCCCCCGGGTTGATAAAGAGCGGTGCCGCGGCTGCGGCCGCTGTGTTGATATCTGTCCTTTCGATGCCGTCAAACTCGTAGCCAATGAGCACGGCTTTTTCACGGCGGAAGTGCTGCGCCACAACTGCGTCGGCTGCGGCGGTTGCGTGGGGCGATGCCCCGTGACGGCAATGGACATGCCCTACTTTACCAACCGGCTCCTGGAACAGATCGTGGCCAGTACCCTGGCCGGGGAGCGCTGACATGGATGGGATTTGCCTTCTCGGGATCTGCTGCAATTGGTCCCCCTTCGCCTGCTATAACGCGGCTGGCATGACGGGAATGAAGATCCCACCGAACTTCCACCTGATCCGGGTGATGTGCATCGGGCGCATCAATCAGGCCATGATCCTCCGGGCCTTCGAGTTCGGGGCTGACGGAGTCATTCTGCTGGAATG
>JAZDIS010000365.1:0-2720 GCA_043804705.1 Pseudomonadota bacterium
TATCCGGGTTGATGATCAGGATGCCGGCCACGGCCGGGTTATACTTAATCCGTTTTTCCAGATCATCGAGATCCGGATACCAGTAATTGTTTGGGTTCAGCCAATAGGTTACCGGCCGGTCTCCGGCGTGGGCCGCTTCCGCCGAGGAATGGGTGGTGTAGCTGGGCGAGGGCACCACCACCCGGGCGGTGGGGCGCAGGAAGCCGAAGACCTTGCTGATCGCATCGCCGAGACCGTTGAAAAAGATAATGTCATCGGGACCGATCTGCGCCCCGCCGCGCTTGTTGGTCCTGTCGGCAAGAAATTCCCTGGTGGCCAGCATGCCCCTGGTCGGACAATAGCCGTAGGTGGCGTCCTCCATGACCAGACCGGAAACAACCTGCTTCATCCACAGGGGAATCTCTTCCCCCTTGGCAATGGGGTCACCGATATTCTCCCAGTACACCTTGATTCCGAGCTTCTGCAATTTCTCGCCGACAATGACGATATTGCGGATCTCGTAGGTCAGTTCCCCGGCGCCGCTATGCAGGATATCAGTACGCATGCACGTAATCTCCCTTTAAAAAAGTCGTGACTGTATTTAGCATTGTCCGGCTAGAAAATTGCAGATTACAAGAAGGTCCCCTCTCCCCCTGCGGGAGAGAGATAGGGTGGAGGGGAATGAGCGGCCTTGATGCCGTTAACAACTTCACCCGTCCCCCCAGCCCCCTCCCGTCAAGGGAGGGAGAGCCTAATGCAAAAAGCTAACCGGACATTACTGGATTGTGTTCGTTGCGGCTGGCGGAATCTGCAAGCAAATCAGGCGAGTACCATCGACGGTGCGGTCAAACACTCGCCCAGGCGCAAGGACAAAGGGTATTTATTAACACCAGCCCCTGCCAGAAGTCAATAAGTCCTTTATCAAGGCCGCAACATTGCCGATAAAGAGGGTAACAGGTGACCAGAAAGGCCCATGCCCAGCCCACGCAGGCAGGAGGTATCGGAATGACAATCATTCGGTTTTCGATTCTCGGCGAGGTGGTTCGATTCGGAGCCAAGGAAAGGCAGAAGATTACGAGCAGCGGATGCAACGAACCCTACAAGGACCGTTACTGGTGTCCAAAAAAGAAATGGTTCAACAAAGAGCCCTGCCCCTTTCTTTGTCTGCGGGAATGTGAAAACTACCAGGCCATGTGCGGCAGCATCTGAATACTCCAGCGCCGCTGGCCCCACCTGCCCCCCACTCAACTAAGGCCTACACCCGTTCGCAAAGGGACACAAAGGGCCGCCGTTTGGGCCCGACATAAACCTGCCGGGGCCGGCTGATCCGCCAGTCCGGATCATCCCACATCTCCTTCCAATGGGCGATCCAGCCGGGCAGACGCCCCAAGGCGAACATCACCGTGAACATGTTGGTGGGGATGCCGATGGCCCTGTAGATGATGCCGCTGTAAAAATCCACGTTGGGATAGAGGCTCCGTTCCACGAAATACTCGTCCCGCAAGGCGACCTCCTCCAACTCCTTGGCGATGTCCAGCAGGGGGTCGGAGATATTCAGCGCCGCCAGCACATCGTCGCAGGCCTTCTTGATGATCCGCGCCCGCGGGTCATGGGTTTTGTAGACCCGGTGTCCGAAACCGACCAACCGGAAAGGATCGGCCGGATCCTTGGCCTTGGCGATATACTTTTTATAGTCCCCGCCCTCCGCATGAATTTGCGAGAGCATCTCCATCACCGCCTGATTGGCCCCGCCGTGGAGCGGTCCCCACAGGGCGTTGATTCCGGCGGAGATCGAGGCGTAGAGGTTGACCCGGGCGCTGCCCGCCACCCGTACCGTGGCGGTGGAGCAGTTCTGCTCATGGTCGCCGTGCAGGATCAGCAGCTTGTTCAGGGCCCGGACCACAGTGTCGTTGATCTCGTATGGCGCGACCGGCGAATCGAACATCATGTTCAAAAAATTCGCGCAGTAACTCAGATCATGCCGGGGATAGACCAGGGGCTGGCCCATGGATTTCTTGTAGGAAAAAGCGGCGATGGTCCGCACCTTGGAGAGCAACCGGGCAGTCATCTCGTCGATGTTTTCCAACGGGTTGTCCAGCATCTCAGGGTAAAAGCTGCACAAGGAATTGACCATGGAGGAAAGGATGGCCATGGGCGGACTGTTGGGCGGGTAACCATCGAAAAAACGGATCATGTCCTCGTGGACCATGGCGTACTTGCCGAGCATCTGGCTGAACTTGCTCAGTTCCGGCCGGGTGGGCAGGCTGCCGTGGTCCAGGAGATAGGCGACCTCGACAAAGGTGCAATTTTCGGCGAGATCCTCAATGGCATAGCCGCGGTAGCTCAAAATCCCCTGCTCCCCGTCAAGGAAGGTGATGCTGCTGCAACAGGAACCGGTATTCATGAAGCCGCTGTCCAGAGTGATGTAGCCGGACTGGGCGCGCAAGGCTCGGATGTCGATGGCCTTTTCTCCCTCGCTGCCGACAATGACCGGCAGATGGTAGACCTTGCCGTCCAGCTTCAACTCTGCTTTTTCTTGACCGACAACCGCGTTTCCCATAAGTACCCTTCGCCGCTGCACCGCTTTTATAACGGCGGCTCGACTGTATTTTCGTAAAAACCGTAATGAAAGATTATCTCAAATCGCTTAATATACTTGGATACCTTTTTTTTTCAACAAGTAAGAACCTGGGTTTCGCCGCCGGCAAGGAGAGCTTTGGCAATGCACGAGAAAACCGATT
>JAZDIS010000366.1:0-2389 GCA_043804705.1 Pseudomonadota bacterium
TGAAACGGGGGTGGGGAACTACTTAAAAATCGGCAGGGAATCCCCTTCTCCGGGAACCCCGTCAATGGGCAGGGTGATGGTAAAAAGCGTCCCCTTGCCACGTGCGCTTTTGGCGGTGATATCGCCGCCGTGCCGCTTGACAATGCCGTAGCTCACGGACAACCCCAGGCCGGTGCCCTCCACCGCCGGCTTGGTTGAGAAAAACGGCTCAAAGATTGAGCCCATATCCTTCTGCCGGATGCCCTTGCCCGTATCCTGGATGAGAATCCGGACATTCTCCTTGGCAACTTCGGTGGTGATGGTGATGGTGCCGCCGCTTTCGGGGATAGCCTCTTCGGCGTTGCCGATCACGTTGAGCAGCACCTGCTTGATCTGGTCCGGCACCGCTTGAATTCCGGGAAGACCCTGGGCAAAATGCCGCTCCACCGTGATCCGCCGGTCGCTGAGCTTCTTTTTGCCAAGCAGGAGCAGCTCCTCGATGATCCGGTGCAGGTCAACCGAGGCGACCTTGCCGGTGGTGGGCCGGTTAAAATCCTGCAGGGTGCTGATCAGATCCTTGACCCGCACGCATTCGCCGATGGCCACCTCCAGCATCTCGGCATCGCCCTTCTCAAGCTTCACATGCTTGCGCAGGCCCTGCAGGAAATTGCGGATGCCGATGATCGGATTGCCGAATTCGTGGGCAATGGAGGCGGCCAGCTTGCCCACCGCGCTGAATTTCTCGGCATGGAGCAGCTGCTCGTAGGTACGGCTCAGCTGATTGGTCCGCTCCTCGACCCGTGCCTCCAGAGCGTCGTTCATCCGCCGGACCTCGGCCTCCATCCGCTTGCGGTCCGTGATGTCCTGCAGGGTTTCAATGGCGCCGATGATGTCCCCTGCCAGATTCTTGATCGGCGCGGCAGTAAAGAAAAGCCATTTGCTCTCCTGGCCGAAGTCGAAAAAATCCTCCGCCTCATAGGCCCCATTTATCAAGGCGGAAGGCCGGTACTTGCCGGAGTAGAACTTGGCGATCCGCGACTCCATGGCGGCATCCAGCACCAGATCGGCCATAACCGGCCGTTTATAGAGGTAAAAGGCCTTCCACTGGTTCTGGGTGCCCACCATCTCGCCGGCGGTCAGCCCGGTCATGACGGCGCAGGCCTTGTTCCAGTGGGTAATAATATGATTATCGTCGATAACAAAGGTGGGAATGGAGCTGCCCTGCAAGATCTGCGACAGACGTTCGCCGCTTTCCAGAAGATCTTCCTCGGCCCGTTGCCGTTCGACGATCTCCTGGGCAAGAATCGCGTTGTATTCCTGATAGCTGCTGGTCCGGGCGGTAATCTGCTTTTCAAGGGTGTCATAAGCCCGGCGCAGCTCCGCCTCCCTTTTCCGCTCCACGGTCACATCCCGGATCACCTCGGAAAACCCGGCCAGTCTGCCGGCATGATGCACCGGGCTGAAGGAGCGCTCGAAGGTGCAGACCCCGCCCTCCGGGCAGTTCCGATTGAAATCCACGGTAAACTTCTTACCGGAAAGCGCCCGCTGATACAGATCGCTGGCCCAGGCCCGCTGGCTGTTGGGCAAAACATACTGGTGGCGGGAGCCGGGTCCGACCGTCAGGTTGAAGACCTCTTTCAGCAGACGGACATAAGCGGGATTCACATACACAAAACGCGCCTCGGTATCAAGCAGGGCCATGCCTTCCTGTCTGCTTTCCAAAAATGCGCTTGCGTCAAGAACCGTTTGGGGAATCAAGGAGCCTGTCATGAACCTGCCGTGCCGAAAAGATGAAGATTGGGGTGAAAAGCATCTCCGGGGTACCGTAAAACAGAACCGGCACGTTTTCCATCAAAAAAATTCTCATCCCCAGCGAACTTCAGCCCTAAAGCTGATAACCACATGCGCTGGAACGGCTTGCGCCGGAACTAAGAACCAGACAACTCCCTTACCTCCTCCCCTGCCGCCTTCTTAAAATCCCTCTGTTTCCAGAGCATGTAGATCGCCGGATAGATGAGCAGTTCGAGAATGGTTGAGGTGCCGATCCCGCCCACCATGGGCGCGGCGATCCTTTTCATCACATCGGCGCCGGTGCCGGTGCTGAACATGATGGGAACCAGGCCGAGCAGCGTGGTCCCCACCAGCATGAGCTTGGGACGAATCCTTTTCACCGCCCCGTACATGATCGCCTCTTTCAGATCATGAATGGTCTGCATTTTCCCCGCCTTTTCCCATTTGTCGCAGGCAAGATCAAGATAGAGGAGCATGACCACCCCGGTCTCCGCGTCGATCCCGGCCAGGGCGATGATCCCCACCCAAACCGCGATGCTCATGTTGTAGCCCAGTGCGTACAACAGCCAAAAGGCCCCGACCAGGGAGAATGGCACGGCCAGCAAGACAATCGCCGTCT
>JAZDIS010000367.1:0-4821 GCA_043804705.1 Pseudomonadota bacterium
CATCACCAAAATCCTGGCTTTGCCCTCCGCTTTTTGGACCCTGATCACCGGATCTTCGGCAACCTTATCCAGAGGAGAGGCCGGCAGGTAGATGGTGAAGGACGCGCCCCGCCCTTCCTCGGATTCCACGTTGATCCGGCCGCCGTGCTTGGCAACAATGGAATGGGTAACGGCGAGCCCCAGTCCGTGGCCCTCTTCCTTGGTGGTGAAATAGGGGTCGAAAATGCTGCCCAGCAGATGGGCGGGGATGCCACTCCCGTTGTCACGGATGACGATGCACACATAGTTGCCGGAATCTCCTTCGTAGTCC
This sequence comes from Pseudomonadota bacterium, assembly GCA_043804705.1. Lineage (GTDB taxonomy): Bacteria > Desulfobacterota > Desulfobulbia > Desulfobulbales > Desulfurivibrionaceae > Thiovibrio. The sequence goes on from JAZDIS010000367.1 coordinate 311, forward strand.
TCCTGACGCACATTGTAACAGGAGATGTCCACCACTCCGCCGTCTGGCATGGCCTGAGCGGCGTTAAGGATGATATTCTGGACAACCTGGCTGATCTGGCCCGAATCCACCGAAACCGGTCAGAGATCATCGGCCAGATGGAAATCGCCGCGCACATTGCTGCCCCGCAGGACGAATTCGGCGGAATCCCGGATTACCTCATCAATGGCGGCCAGCTGCTTGACCGGTTCGCCGCCCTTGGCAAAGGTGAGGAGCTGGCTGGTCAGTTTCTTGGCCCGGAGGGTGGCCTTTTTCGCAGCCTCCAGCAAGGCGCGGAGCCCTTCATCGCCGCCGGCCTGGCGGATGGCAAGGTCGACATTGCCCAGGATGGCCGCCAGGATGTTGTTGAAATCGTGCGCGATTCCTCCGGCCAGTATCCCCACTGACTCCAGCTTCTTGACCTTGAGCATATCCGCCGCCATCCGGTTTTTTTCCGTTTCATCGCGGAAAACCAGAACCGCACCCACCATCTCGCTCTGCTCGTTGCGGATGGGGGCGGCGCTGTCGGTGACATCCCGTTCCATACCGTTTCTGGCAGTCAGCAGCGCATGGCTGTCCGGCATGGTGAATTGACCGGTCCGCAACACCATTGCCACCGGAGTTTCCTGCGGACGACGGGTCTCGCCGTCAACCAGCCGAAAAACCTCCTCCAGGGGGTGCCCCGCCGCATCGTGCTGTGTCCAACCGGTGAGTCGTTCCGCCGCCTTGTTGAGCAGGGTCACCCGTCCTTTGATATCGGTGCTGATCACCCCGTCTCCGATACTGCGCAGGGTTACCATCAGCCGTTCCTTTTCAGCGGCAAGTTCACGCTCGGCCCGATTGCGTTCCACCACCTCCCGATGGAGGTCTTCCACCGCCCCGGTCAGCTCCAAGGTCCGCTCTTCCACCCGGGCTTCCAGCAGGTCCTGGGCCTGATGCAGCTCTTCCTCCACCTGCTGGCGTCTGACAATTTCCCGTTCCAAGGGGCGGATGGCCATAAACCTGAGGAGAAACCACAGCACCATGCCGATGAAGACTGTGACGGTCAAGGAAAAAAGGAGCAGATCCCGCTTGAATCGCTGGAGAGGCGCGGCGGACAGGTCCCGGTCCTTGACGATCTCCAGGGTCAGGAGATGCTCCCCTTCGAAATAAATCGGGGTTGAGGCGACGAGAAGGCTGTCACCGGGAAGATTGCGCTCGAATTCGACCAAGGTCTGTCCCTGCGGAAAAAAAGCGTGCAGGGCCAACATGTCCGGGGTGCTCCGTCCCCACTGCAGGAGAAACTGCTCCACCTTGCCGAACTCCTGCTGCAGCATGGGCTCGACCACAAAGGTGCCGATCAGCTCCAGATCGTGCCGGGCCTTTTTGTTCTGTTCCAGATCGTGCTTGTGCTGTTCCCGCAGAAAAAAGAAACTGTCCAGCCCGACCAGAAACAGGGCCAGAACCAGCATGAAGGCGAGGAGGGTTTGTCCGTATTTCCTAGGGGAAAGCGGCATAGTTCATTCTCCGGGCAGAGGCCCGAGATTGCGGGCGATGTGGCGGAGCCCGTCGTAATCCCGGTCGGTGGCCGGCACCATGCCGGTTGCGGTTTTCTGGATCGGGGTGAGCACCGCCGGATCCTTGAGTTGCAACAGGGCGCTGCGCAGGGTCTCCACCAGGGGCGCAGGCAGCTTCTTTCCCGCCAGGAAGAGATGTTCGGGGATGGGCGGACTTCTGACCAGAATCCGCAGGCCTCGGGAAGCGTATTCGTGGAAGACCTCCTCCTTCAGCCCGCCGGCGTCGTAAAAACCGCCCAGCACCCCCAGGGCCACATCGTTGTGGGAATGGAGAAAACTGTAGCGACCGAGCTGGTCGACTCCCAGCCCCGCTTCCCGCAGCATGAACCGGGGCACCAGGGTGCCCATGGTGGAGTACTTGTCGCCGAAGGCGAAGCTTCTGCCTGCCAGATCCTGGACGGTTTTGATCGGCCCATCACGCCGCACCGCGATGACCCCATGGAACAGTGCTTTGCCGTTGCCCTCCAGCGTAGCGAGAATGGTCTTGCCGCCGTGACGCTCAGTCATCTGGACGTAGGAAAAAGGCCCGACAAAGGCCAGATCCGCCCGGTCCTCACCCAGTCGCTCCTTGTGATTCTCGTAGGTCGAAGAAATCCTGATTACTATTTTCCGCCCGGTTTTTTCCTCCAGATAGCGAGCCAGGGGGGTGAACCGGCGCACCAGTTCCGGCGCGTGGAGATAGGGGTGAATCCACAGCTCGAGGGGGGGCTCCGCGGCCCGGCTCGGGGAAGAAGGCAGTATCCAGAAAAAAAACAGCAGCAAAAAACACCGGGCGGCTTGTGCGGAAAAAAGCTTCATATGGTCACTCCCCATTCCTTACTTCCAGATCAGCTCATTCAATGTAGCATGGGCCATTACGAAATCAAATTGTATCTTTCAGTTCCGGCAGGTTGATTTACGCTTTCAAGCCCCTTCTCCTCCTGGACGGAGGAGCGCGTTCAGCTCTGGGTCCAGACCTGAAAAATATAATGTTTCTTGCTTATTCCTGGTAAACGCACAGTCCTGCCTCCTTGACAGAATGGGAAAAAATCGGAGATCACCCCGTGGGGTCGGCGCCAACGGCGGTGCCGGTTAGGATTACTCGGTATACTGGAGATTGATGATCACCGTCCTGTTGAGCGATCTCCCCTCGGGCAGACTGTTGTCGTAGGGGGGATTATCAGGTCCGTTGCCGGCATAAGTTATCTCCGAGGCCGCGGCAAGCCCGGTCTGGAGGGTGGTGTCGTACACCGCCTTGGCCCGGCGACCGGACAATTCGATATTGTATTTTTCCGTACCGATGATATCGGTGTACCCCGTAATATCCATGATGACACCCTTGAGCTCCGCCATCCTGGCGATCACCCGGTTGACGAGGATCTGATTGCGGTCCTTGAGTTCCGCCCGGTCGAAGTCAAAGAGAATCAGGCCATATTTCTCCACCACCTTGTTCCCGATTTTCTGGGCGATACGCTCCTCCCGCCTGATAAAATTGACAACGATCGGCTCGGTGGCGGTGCTGAACACGTTCCCTTCCCGGTCTTTCACTTCGAGATCGGCACTGAGCGGGCCAAGGGCGGCAAGGTTGGGAAGCCCCGGCGTTTCCAGGGCAAAGACCAGCTCCACCGGCGGATTCCCCGTTCCCTCTCTGGTCGCCAGCACCTTGTCCGCGCCCAGCAGCCTGAGCTGCCAGCGCTCGATCCCGGTCTCGGCCTGCAGGGACGGACTGATCCGGATTTCCTTGGTATCGCTCTGTTCCTGCACATAAGTACTCTTAATGGTGTCGAGAATGGCAGGATCATCGGCCTGGATTTCCACCCGCTGATTTTCGACAACCCCTTCCGGCACCCGGCTGGTGCTGGGCACCGCAGGAAGATTCCGGGCCTGGATTTCCATGCGGGACGGATCAATGCCCCATACGGAGACAAGATAGGAGGCAACCGCTTCGGCCCGGCTTTTTGCCAGGGCCAGCTTCCCCTTTTCCTCCCCGGTATTGGAATTGCAGCCCACCAGGGTTATCCGGGCCTCGGGGTTGGCCAGCAACCGTTTGCCGATCACGTTCAAGAGGTGGTGATGTTTCTCCATGGTGCCCTTGAGCTTTTCCTCGGCAAAGAGCCCGGTCTCCTCCGGGCCGGACAGGACGGCGTATCTGCCGGGAATGCGACTTTTCCCCGTGTCAAAATAAACGTGGTTCAACATGGGAGAGCTGTCCACCACGGTGATTTCCTCGATGTTCACGGCGGATGGCGCTCTGGAGAGCGTCCCGGCCGGCGGGTTGAGAAAGCGGTAGGTGACCACATAGCGGTGAAAGATGGTGGTGGAGAATTTCTTGAGAATGGGCAGAAAATCGCTGGCCGAGGTGGCCTTGCGAATCATCCCCTCATGGCCCTGGGCAAAAGAGCTCAAAAAGGGATCCAGACCGGGCTTGTCCATATAATCCACGGCATAGGCGGTGAAATTGGTCAGGCTCTGGGCCGCCAGCCCCACCTCCTCGGCTTTGATCTTGCTGTTGATGTCTTCCCCGTCGGAAAAAACTATCATAAATTTCTGGCTGTCCGGGGGCATCTGACGGATGACCTCCAACCCCTTGTGCATGCTGTCATAGAGATAGGTGCCGTCGGTGGTGGCAGGAAAAAAACTGCCCCGGAGAAATTCGTTCAAAGCCTGCACCTCGTTTGCCTGAAACATCCTGGAGGAGACCCGGGGCTGCTTATCCCCCGGATCGGCAAAGGTGACGACATGAACATTGTCAATGGGCCGGACAAGGGCGAGAAAGCTGTGCAAGGCGTCCAGCAGGGGTTCGACCGCCTTGCGTTGCTCCATGGAATAGGAATTATCCACCACCAGCACGATATTGAGCCCGATGTCCCGCTGCTCCTGAACATCTTCCACCGAAAGAATCTTCGCGGTTTTCAACCCTTGCTTGATCGAAAAATCCTCTTTCTTCAAGCCCAGAAT
>JAZDIS010000368.1:0-7598 GCA_043804705.1 Pseudomonadota bacterium
CCACTCCTGTTGACAAAAGGCAACACCGCAATACTTTGGAGATCAGGCGCTGCTCTCTGGGAAAATTCCTGGACATACGGTTTTTGGCCGCCACATCCGGTTAGGAAGAACACCCCCAGGGAGATAAGCGCCCATGACATCACACGGTAAACCTTCTTCTCGGTGATCATCTTTTCCCTTCTCATATCGCTCGGAGAATGCGGGCTTCGTGGCTAAGCCGTTGTGCGGAAATAACCGTATCACCTTGAAAGGCCGTAACCGCCATAAGGAGCCGTAACGAAACGGACAAAAATATAGCAGCGCCGATGGCGATAATTATTTCGCAACGCCTCCTAAAAATCCACCGACCAATCATCTTTCTCTCCGCCTCCCGCCTGATCCTCTGTCTTATCCCCCTTGGATTTAAGAGCCATGATATTCTCGATGACTTGCCGCACCTTGTTTCCCAACACATCCTGCCCAGAAACATGAGCGGAAATTTTGTCGCTCTCGTTACTGAATGGAACCATGAGCCGAACCGGTAATTTTTCACCGCTTGCTTCCTGCAGGATCGTTCCGGAACCGCTTCTCAACTCAACCCTCCAAAAAGCCAGGGGAACCTTGCCATCGTAGCCAAGATCAACTTGTATCTCCTCACCCTGTTTTGCCGCGACAATGGTAAGCTCCGGCCGTTTTCGCAAAACCCGAAAATTTTCAGAGGCAAAGGCGTTGTTCCCGGCCCTATCCGACAACGTCAACTGGACGGTATACAGGCCATCTTCCGCAATTATCCCGTCCTGGCGCTGCCCCCACCAGGAAAAACGGGCGGGTAGATTGCCGCGGCCTTTCTCTGCCTTGACAATCTGGCCGGCTGCATCGAGAATACTGATCTCCCAAGCGGCAATGGGTTCGGGCTCTCTCAACACAGGACTAATCGTCAGTTGCCTGCGCAAAACAACCTCACCATCCAGTTCCTGCCCACGCAGGGAGAGGACGATTTCTGGTGATTGACCATCCACCTGAAAGCTTCCGGCAAAAACATTTTTACTGCCCAGCTTCCCTCTGTTGATGCTGACGGACACCGGATAGCGCCCATCTTTCCCCGTGGCCGGCCAAACTGCCTCATAGCACCGTTCTTGTGCCAGATAAACCGCCGCTACAATTTTTCCCTGAATAACCACGGAGACCGACACCTCTGCCTGTTTCGTCTCGCTCTCGTTAAAACGGATTCGACAGCGCATTTTTTCTCCGGGCTTTACCACTTCCGGGATGAGATGAATCTCCTCACTGAGGCCTTCGGTGGGAAGGTCGGAAATTGCCGGCAAACCGGACGGCAAGATTTCCATTACCCGCGCAACAACGATATCTTCTATTTCCGCAAGATTCCCGGGCTCGGCAAGGCCGAGAAATTTGCGAACATCCGCGCAGCACAGCTGAGCCCCCCCAGCCCAAACAATTTTTGCATCGCTTGCGCGAATTATCTGCAGAACAAGGCCCAAAGCTGCGGGTTCTTTCTCCCGCACCTGATTCACCGACCCGAGCAGGATATAATCGATGCCAAGCTCCTGCCGGAGGCGCAAAACATGATGGGAATCAAGACGGCCCACCCAGCGTATTCGATTCTTGGCCATAAAATCGATGATCCGTTTGTCCTCGACTACGGCATATCCTTTTCGACTAAGCGCCTCATGCAGCCTGCCCGTCATCGTCGGGTTCAGGCCATTATCCCCCTTGCTCAAGTCTTCGACAGGCATCACCGCCAACTGAAGCCCGGAGGCCGGTTCCCCCGCCAAGAGCAGCAATAGCAACAACAGCGCCCCAAACCCTGGGATCTTTTGCCGCCTGTTGTCCCTCCAGTTCAAAGCAAACATGAAAGATTATTATCGAGGAAGAGTATGGAGAATATCCTCCACCAACGATTTGGTTACCTGATACTTATCTCGTCCGGCCATACCAAACAGCCGACGCCAAAATGAATCCCCGGTTTGATGGCCACCGGCCTGCCAGATAATCAGACCTGTTTCCACCTCCACCAACCGCAAGGTAACGGACATTTCAGGATAACTCATTGTCCCTTTGCGGCTGTCCGCCGCGTTGTCCAAGGTGGTGAGCAACAGCCCCTGCACGTTGAGTCTATGCCCCAGCCTCTTTATCGCTGGTGCATCAAGAGGCTTGCCGGGGTCAATGGCTTCTTCCCGCAGAAAGCTGTCCACCATCCCTTTGTCCGGCACATCAAAAAATTTCATGGCCAGAATGCGAGTGATGGTGATATCCCTCACAAGCTCTGGAGCAAATTCGTCCTTGCTGTTGTTTTCCACCGGCAATACGGCGATTTTTTGGACAAACCCGAAGTCTACATCCTCCCGGACAAAGGCCTTTTCTTTCCCCGCAAACGGCAGGCTGCACCCTGTCAGACCGAGAAAAACCACCACCAGCAGCAGCGTACGAAAAAGAATCTTTTCGAAATCGAAAAAAGATTCTGATCGCCTCAGCATTGCCGATGCCAGCCACACTTTATTCCGCACTGGGTTCCTCTCCTCCACGGCCATCGCTTTAGTTGAAAGTACAAAAAAGCAGCCCTGACTTGTTAATTTCAGAATCTGGCAATCAGTTGCGTTCTGATCTGCCAGTCCGTCTCATCCCTTTGCACCCCGGACGAAACAGTCTCCTCCTGCTTGCGCTCCACATAAAAGACATTCCCCTGCAGGGTCACATGCGGCCCGATGGCCCAGCTTCCGTTTAAAGCGTATCTGCTGGCGGCGTCCTTGTCGGTGACTAAATAATAGCTTAAGGAAAATTGCGTATTACTCGTCGGTGCCAGAGAAGTTTGCAACAAAAGGTTTTCACCCGCGCTTTGCCAATTTTCCCATTCTTTGCCGACAGCTGTCAAACAAGAAAGAATATCGGACACCCGCCAATTCAGGGTAAGCTTATCATCCATTATTTCTGTAGCGACAGCGCCTTGAATGTTCTGATAATCGGTGGTTAAATCCGCGGTCAGACGCGGAATAAGCCTGGCGGTCAGAGTCAGGCGCGAACCATAATTCCTGGTTGTTGCGCCGGTATTCTCATTGCCGGTATTATCATAGAGTGAGCCATAAATTGTGGTCAGCGTAGCGGTTTTTTCATATTCCGTTCGTCCGAAGGTGACCTCAAGGTTGGCATCAAGATCGGGATAGAGAACAGCGGCGGTGTAAAGCCCCGTCGAATAGGCGGTGGACAATAAATTCATATCTTCATACCGCTCTGTTCTGGAGAGACCAAGATTCATATCCACGCTGCGGAGGGGCAAAGAACTCACCCGCAGGGTATAGGCCCTGTTCATGGTCTCCGGCGAGCCTTCGGCCTCTTCCATGTTCTCGCTGAACCCAAAAGCAGTGGAAAGATATTCCCACGGGGTCCAACGCATTTCGCCGATTTGGTTTTGCCGGATATAATTGCTTGCAGAGGCATAGATGCCATGTTCAAGAGACAGATTATAGGTCATGCCCAAGGCCGAGGAAAACCTGTATCCCATATTCAGGTCGCTGATATTGCTTATTGTTTTATTTCTTCTGAAAACAAAATCTTCCGACGAAACAACTTGGTCATACGTCTCTATTTCACTAAAATCCACCCGCTGGATAGAGCTGTTGGTAACGACCAATTTAAGCCACCGGAAGGTGAGGTTGCCCGTTGCTATCTCAAAGCGTTTTTCCACCTGATTATAACTCAATGAAACGTTGGACTGGATCCGCTGATAATCCGTATCATTTGTGCTCCCATAGAGATCCATGGTGAAGGCGCCGGCCGCCATCAAGCCGATATTTTCTTCGGTGTACAGATAGATCCGGTTAACCTCCCGAAGATCAACCCGGAAAGCGATATTCAACGGCGGGTTATCAAAGCCGTCCGTATATACCCCGGACACGATCTCGACATCACTGTCGGACATCAGGCTGTTGCTGCTCAATTCCCCGGGATCATTGATAAGCGGCGTGGCATCATGTCCGGTTAAAACCTGGGCTATAGTCTGTTTTAACAGGGCAACCCCACCGGCGCCAACCGCCGTGGAAGATTCACTCTGGCTTGTGGAATACTGCTGAGAAAAACCAAGACTGAGCCGATTTTCAAAGAACCGGCCAGAGCTGTCCAGCCTGGCAAAATGATTGGTGCCGGTGGTTTCCCCCAACGTCACATTGTCATTCTGCTGGGTGCGATTGAAATTATAGTGGGTTTTAAACAGTTCAAAATCCCAATCTACGCCAATGGACTCGCGGGTACCCTCGGTATCCTGCCGATGAGGATTTTCGTCATCGTTGCTGAAATCCCTGCCGTAGGAAGTGCGCAATTTCGGCCAGAAACGGTTCTCCCAGTTGCTGGCCCAGGCAGCTTCCCAACTGCGCCGGCTCCGGTCCGTGGCGATGGAATTCCGCTGTTCACTGGCCGTACCAAACAGGTTAAAAAGAAACAGATCATTGTTGAGGGCAAAACGCAGAGCCGGGTCAAACCCCTCCGTTTCCCCCTGCTCCCGCCAATTCCGGTTGTAGCGAAACGACTCCTGCAATGACATGGCCTCGGTGAGCTCCTGTTTGAGATCAACCGTATACCCTAGCGCGTAGTCATCTGCCACCGGGCCTTCTTTTTTATTCTCATGGGACCAGCTGGAGGTCAGAGCCTGCCCGGCAACCGCATTGCAGGAGGAGGTCAACAGCACACCAAGAACAGGGAGAACCATGCGCCGCAGACAGCCACACCGTAATATCCAGCAAGCCATTCCCCCTGCTCATCCTTGCCAGGGGCAGCCATGGCGGTTTATCGCCAACTCGCCTGTTACCATTGCCTCACCCGAGGTCCTTGCAAAAACCGTCATCCCCGTGAAAACGGGGATCCATGCTCGATGGCTCCTCCCAAAATGACTGGATTACCCCCTGCGCGGGAATGACGACAAATGCGACACCGGGGCCTTTTGTAAGAACCTCACCAATCATTTCCGACCCCAAAGGCCCATGACCGCCGGAGGAGTCCATCTATCTGCTCGGTTTAATTTTCGGATTCTTCCGATCATAGGTTTTCGGAGCATGACAACCCACCACACACGTTCCTCCGGTTTCGGTTTTGGTCAAGGTAACAGGGTATGACCAGGAACCGAAGGGAACCTCCTTGCGGATATGTTTTGGCTGACTGCTGGCATGCGCATCGTGACAAGAAACACAGTTTCGCCCCTTCTTCATGTTGACATGATAAAAGTGCAGATTATATTCGCCATCCCGGAAATTGGTCAGGGTGCTGGTGAATTTATTCTTGGCAATCTCCTTGTTATGGCAACCGAAACAAAGATCATAATTCTCCGGGCTGTATTCCTTGTAGAATTCCTCTGGATAATAACGCACCAGAATGCGACTGTGTTTGGAACCATGCACCTTATGACAGGCCATGCAGTCACCGGTCTGGACCGGACCATGCTTAAAATGGCTGCCGGCAACACTGTCGGCCAATTCATCATGGCAACTGAAACAAAGTTTTGTCGTGGGATTCTTCAACAGAGCCTTTTCGTTGGAAGAGTGCGCCCGGTGGCACTCCGTACACTTTCCCTGGTCAACAGGCGCATGCTTGTGGACCGCCGTCTTAATATCACTATACACGGCAGGACTCAACTTTTCATGGCAACCGGCACAGAGCGCGCTGCTTTTTTTGTGTAACTGAAACTGGGCGTCGGAGCTGTGCGGATCGTGACATTTGTTGCAGTTTTCAGTCACCGGTTTATGGATGTGCTTCATGCTGAATTCATCCTTGCGGTCCTGATGGCACTGAAAACAAAGTTCTCCCTTTTCGGGAGAGGCGATCAACAGCTTTTGGTGCTTGCCGGCATGAGGCCGGTGACAGGCGATACAATCTCCCGCCCCGACGGGGCCATGCCGATGGGATTTGGTAAAGAGCGCCCCTTCATGGCAGTTGAAGCAAAGGCTGCTGACGCTGGAGCCATTACCGCGCAACTGAAAACGCATCGGTGATTCATGGGGATTATGACAGTCGACACAACCTTCCTTTACCGGTTGATGAACAACGCTGTCACTAAACTCCTGCTGCTTGGCCTGATGGCAGACCAGGCAGAGATCCTGCCCGGTCCGTTCCATGGCCATCGGATTAAAGGTTCCGTGCGGGCTGTGGCAGGAGATGCAGACCCCGGCGCCCACCGGCCCATGCACATGGGCGGCCTTACCCATATTGTTGTGACACTTCCCCGTGGTGCAATTGGCCCGAGTCGGGGCAATCTTTTTGAAATCGTACTGGCCGCGTCGTTGCTTGTGGCACTCCTTGCAGTCCAAGGGAACGGGATTGCCGTGCACATAAAAACGCTTGTAGCCTTTGGGAGCAGACTTATCTTTTTGAACCGGCCCGCAAAAAACCTTCACCTTCTTCTGAAGCTTATCGGCGCTCAGAGTGATGACATTTTCCCCATCCCTGAGGGTAATCATGGCCCCGAAGGCGCCTCCCTCCAACGGCATGACGCCGCCGGGCGCCTTATTGCTCACGCCGTCAATGGCAACCCCCTTGACTTCGACGCCGCCGACGAAGCCTGCCAGAAAAAGTTCCTTGCCGGTCACCCAGGCGCCGTCGAGCGGAGCAATAACGGTAATTTCCGCACCCCAGGATACGGAGGGCGCACAAAAAACACCAAGGCCGACGACAAGATATACTGCCGCAATGATTCCCTGCAACCAGCCTGCCTGTCCCGTTGGCCTGCCGATGCTCTGTGTATTGCCGAAAACACGTTTCAAGTTCTTTCCTCCCAGCACTGTTGTTTCCCAGCCATGTCGCGGACGAGCAAAAAAAACGGTTACCTGATATTGATCCGGCGATTTAACAAATCATGCCCGGATACTTGAATCTGGCATCCACGCAAAACATATTGTAGCGCACCCTGTTCCCTGGACACAAGTTTATCTTAATTGTTGACCCGGCGATTAACAAATACGTCATTCCCGCGAAGGCGGGCATCCATTCCTCTGGATTCCCGCCTTCGCGGGAATAACGGTTTAGATATTTAACCACATAAGCAATAAATGCCGCTAGACGATTTCCCAGCCAAACCCGAGGGTTTTCCTGGGGCATTTGAAACCGTTTTTCTCGAACACCCCATTTGGGCAGCGGCAAAGCGCCATGTGGGCATAATAAAACACCGCGCCGGATGTATAAACTACGACCGGCGCGGTGTTTAATCAATACCAAGCCCCCGTGGCGGGCTCTTCAGGACACGGATCAGGCATCCTTGGTGGTATGGCAGGCAAAACAGCCAGCAGTTGATGCACCTCCGTGGGCGTTCATGTCGTCGTAATTCCAGCGCAACAGATCGGGCTGGTCGCTGCCATGAGCCCGGTGACAGGAGATACAGGTGACGATGGCATCGCCCGGAGCCTGCAGTACTGTGGCCTTCGGAAGGCTCAGTGCGTTGCTTGCCACCGGCGCTTGGGGCACATAGGCGTTTACGCCGTTTCCACCGTAATCTGCATACTCCGTCCCCGTCGCCGTGTTCATGTCAAAATCGGTAGGGTGACGAACCCAAGGGGAGGCCATGTTGTTGGCGTAACTGATCCCGACGGCATCGGCGTTATGCGCGGCACTGGCGTGGAAGGCAC
>JAZDIS010000369.1:0-7259 GCA_043804705.1 Pseudomonadota bacterium
CGCCCTCCGCTTTGTTCCGGTCTTTTTAGCTGCGCCGCGTTTTTTCACTGCGGATAAAAAAAAGAACAAAATACTTGTCAAGGGCCGGGAGAAGGTGTATACATTTTCCTCTTTGAACGAGACCAGGCCGGAGGAAGTCAGGCTGTCTCCGTATGGTGATTTATCAAGATGCCCGCTGGCGCGGTTTGTGAAAGGAGTTTTGTCATGTCAAAAAAATGTGCGATTTGTGGAAAAGGCCCGACCACCGGCAACAATGTGAGTCATGCCAACAATAAAAACAGAAGGCGTTGGCTGCCGAATCTGCAGCGGGTAAGAATGGCCACCTCCGGTGGCAATGGCATGCAGGTTCGTGTTTGCACCCGTTGTATCCGTTCCGGCGCCGTGGTCAAACCTGCCTGAACTAATTTTACATAGGTAATGACACGCCCCTGCTTCGTATCGTGAAGCAGGGGCTTTTTTTTTGAGTGAAGCTACAGGCCGGGATCAGTCTCTGCCTTCGGGAGATCTTCTCCTTAGGCTCTTCTGGCCTCCAGGACGCCGTCAAGCTGTTGCACATGCTGCAACAGGCGCAAGAGATGTTCCCTGCTGTTTATCTCAACAACTATGGAGATTTTGGCAATTCCGCCGCTTGAGGTTGTGGCCTCAAGGGTGAGGATGTTGGCGTCGTCATGGCTGATCGCATTGCTGAGCGCGGCCAGCAATCCTTTCTGGTCCCGGGCGACAACCTGAATCTGGGCACGGTGGGTGCCCTTGATGTCCGCGGCCCAGCTGACGGCGATAAGGCGCTGCTGCTCCGCGGCCTTGAGGTTGGGGCAGGATGCCTTGTGTACGGAAATGCCCCGGCCTGAGGTGATGAAGCCCGCGATTTCGTCTCCCGGCACCGGCATGCAGCAATGGCTTATTTTGGTGAGAACATTATCCGCGCCGCTCACCAGGATGATGTTGTCCCTGTCCTGCTTTCTTTTCCCCTTGAACGGGGCCGCTTCCTGAACAATATCCTCCGGCAGGGTGTCCCGGATTTCCTGGGGCTGCAACTCCTTGATGATGGTTTGCACCGTCATTTTCCCCGCGCCGACCCTCCGCATCAGGTCGTCAAGGGTGTTGCAGGCAATGGTTTTGAGGAGTTCCTTGAGGTGGCCGGTTTTGATCAGCTTTTTCAGACTGAGATTGTGCCTTTTCAGCTCGCGATCACAGATTTCCCGCCCGGCCTGCAGGGCCTTTTCCCGTTCTTCCAGGTTGAGCCACTGACGGATCCGGCTTTTCGCCCGCGCGGTTTTGACCAGGCCGAGCCAGGAGCGGTTTGGCCTTTGTTTGGGCGAGGTGATGATTTCCACCAGGTCGCCGTTTTTGAGCGGGGTTTTGAGCTGGGCGATGAGTCCGTTGATCTTGGCGCCGGTGCAGCGATTGCCCACCTCGGTATGGATGCTGTAGGCAAAGTCAATGGGGGTGCTGCCCTTGGGGAATTCCTTTACCTCGCCGGTGGGGGTCAGGACAAAAATTTCCTCTGCGTACAGTTCGCCTTTGACCGCATCAAGAAATTCCCTGGGGTCTTCCAGTTCCTGGAGGGTCTGCACCAGCTGCTTGAGCCATTTGAACAGCCTGGCGTCCTTCGAGGTGATGGCCTTGCCTTCCTTGTAGGCCCAGTGGGCGGCAATGCCTTCCTTGGCGACCTGATCCATCTCCTCGGTGCGGATCTGGACTTCCATGAACTCCCCGTGCAGCCCGACCACCGAGGTGTGCAGCGACTGATACATATTGTTTTTCGGGCTGCTGATGAAATCCTTGAAACGCCCATCCACCGGCGGCCACAGCGAATGGATGATGCCTAAAGCTTCGTAGCATTCCTTGATCGAGGAGACGATGATCCGGAAGGCAACCTTGTCGTAGACCTTCTCGAAGGGGATATTCTGGGCCACGAGTTTATTGTAGATGCTGTAGAGATGTTTGGGCCGGCCCAGCACCCGGAACTGGCTGAGGCCATGCTCGGTCAGTTTCCGGTTGAGCAGCGCCTTGACCTCATCCACATAGGCTTCCCGATCCGCAAGAGAGGTGTGGGTCTTGGTGGCGAGATCCTGGTATTCCTCGGGGTGGAGATGCGAGAAGGAGAGGTCTTCCAGTTCGCGCTTGAGCCAGTCGATCCCCAGGCGGCTGGCCAGGGGGGCATAGAGATCCATGGTCTCCTGGGCGAATTCCAGCTGTTGGTCGCGCGGGACATGCCGCAAGGACTGCATGTCGTGGAGGCGGTCGGCAAGTTTGACCAGCAAAACCCGGATGTCGGAAGACATGGCCAGGAGCAGCTTGCGGATATTCTCCGCCTGGTAGGCGAGGTGGCTGTTGAACTGGACCTCGGTGATCTTGGTGGCGCCCTTGACGATGTTGGTGACATCATCGCCAAAGGTCTCGCGGAGGATTTTTTCCGTCTCCTTGGGGGCGTCGGCTTTCTTGAGCACGCCGTGCAGGAGGCCGGCACAGAGGGTGGGGACATCCAGGCGCATGGTGGCCAGGATGTCCGTGACCTTGAGGGCGTGGTACAGATAGGGTCGGCCGGAAAGGCGATGCTTGCCCGAGTAAACTTTCTCGGCAAAGGCATGCGCCTTGCCGAGCAGGGTCAAGTCTTCCTCGGGCATGTAGCCCCGGGCCCGTGTGATTATTGCTTCTATGGTAACCATGCGGTTGGCGGTGTTGAAGTTGTGTGTTTACGCCCGCTCATTCCGGCAGGGCCAGAGCGCTGCGGACCAGCTCAACGAGCCTTGCCCCGGCTTCGGTCAGGGGCAGGCTCAGGGTGGCGCCGGTGGCCCGGTCTCGGATTTCCACCTCTCCCTTCTCAGTGAAGCTCTTGCCGACCATGACCCGGTAGGGGATGCCGAGGAGATCCGCGTCCTTGAACTTGCTGCCCGGCCGCTCGTCCCGGTCGTCCAGGAGCACTTCCAGCCCGGCGTTGCCCAGGTGGCGGTACAGTTCGTCGGCAGCATTGGTGATCGCCGCATCCTTGGGCGAGAGATTCAGGAGAATGACCTGGAAGGGCGCGATGGGCAGCGGAAAGATCATGCCGTCCTTGTCATGGTTCTGTTCGATGGCCGCGGCCACGGTGCGGCTGACCCCGATGCCGTAGCAGCCCATGATGAAGGGTTGTTCCGCGCCCTGGTTGTCGAGAAAGTTTGCCTTGAGCGCCACGCTGTAGTTGGTGCCCAGCTTGAAGATGTGGCCCACCTCGATACCGCGGGTCAGCTCGAGGCTCCCGCCGCAGAGCGGGCAGCGGTCTTCGCCGGTGACCTGGCGCAGGTCGGTGATGGTCTGCGGGGTAAAGTCGCGGC
This sequence comes from Pseudomonadota bacterium, assembly GCA_043804705.1. Lineage (GTDB taxonomy): Bacteria > Desulfobacterota > Desulfobulbia > Desulfobulbales > Desulfurivibrionaceae > Thiovibrio. Next base: position 3,315 of record JAZDIS010000369.1, read on the forward strand.
CCAGATTGGCATTGAGCAGATGGAAATTCTTCTCATTGCCGCCGATGGCGAAGTTGTGCATCCGGGTGAGTTCTTCGTCCGCCAGCACGGGGATTTTCAGGCCGATGGGCCCGAGATAGCCGCTGGGCACGCCGGTGGCGTCGAAGATCTCCTTGTCGTCGGCCAGGCGCAGGTGGTCGGTGTTCACCCCCAGGGCATTGGCCAGCTTGACCGTCTGCACCTCGTGGTCGCCGCGAAGCAGGACCGCCACCGGCTTGTCCTCGGCCATGTAGACCAGGGTCTTGACCAGCTCCTTGGCTGAAATTTTCAAGAATTCCGTGACTGCGGCCACCTTTTTCTTGCCTGGGGTTTCGACCTTGCTCAGGTCGAGCAGGGGCGGGGCCGCCGGAGCGTCCGGGGTCTGGCAGCGGGCCTTTTCCATGTTGGCCGCGTATTCGCACCCCTTGCAGATGACGATGGTGTCCTCGCCGGTGTCGGCCAGGACCATGAACTCGTGGGAGAAGCTGCCGCCGATGGTGCCGGTGTCCGCTTCCACTGCCCGGAAGGCCAGGCCGCAGCGGGCAAAGATCCGGTGGTAGGCCTCGTGCATTTTCCGGTAGGTCGCGTCCGCCCCTTCCTCTGTGGCGTCGAAGCTGTAACCGTCCTTCATGATGAACTCCCGGCCGCGCATCAGGCCGAAGCGGGGCCGGATCTCATCCCGGAACTTGGTCTGGATCTGGTAGAGATTCAGGGGCAGTTCCTTGTAGGAATGGACGTTGAAGCGGATCAGATCGGTGATCACCTCTTCATGGGTGGGTCCGAGGCAGCTTTCCCGCCCATGCCGGTCGGTGAAGCGCAGCAATTCCGGGCCATACTTTTCCCAGCGGCCCGATTCCTGCCAGAGATCGCCCGGCTGGACCATGGGCAGGAGCAGTTCCTGGGCCCCGGCCCGGTTCATCTCTTCGCGGACGATGCGTTCGACCTTGCGGATGGCGGCAAGGCCCAGGGGCAGGTAGGAGTAAATCCCGGAGGAGAGTTTGCGGATGAATCCGGCCCGGAGCAGCAGCTGGTGGCTGACCACCTCGGCCTCGGAGGGGGTTTCTTTCAGGGTGGGGATGAGCAGCTGGGAAAAACGCATGGGGCACCTGGTAAGCAGTTATGGTTTAGGCGCGTTTTGGCGCGCCTCTTCGATCATGGCGTCAATCTCGGCCAGAAAAACGGCCAGGAGCTTGTCCTCTGCCACCTTCTTATAGAGCTGGCCTTTCTTAAAAATAATCCCGACCCCGTGGCCGCCAGCCACCCCGATATCAGCCTCCTTGGCCTCGCCCGGGCCGTTGACCACGCAGCCCATGACCGCGATTTTTAGGGGCGTTTCGATGTTCTGGATATGGCGCTCCACCTGCTCGGCCAGGGAGAAGAGGTTCACCTGGCAGCGGCCGCAGGTGGGGCAGGAGATCAGCTCCGGCCCCCGTTCGCGGATGTGCAGGCTCCTCAGCAGTTCATAACCGACCCGGATCTCCTCCACCGGATCCCGGGTAAGCGAAATGCGGAAGGTGTCGCCGATGCCTTCGTATAGCAGGATGCCAAGGGCCACGCTGGATTTGACCGTGCCGGCAATGAGGCCGCCCGCTTCGGTGACCCCGAGGTGCAGGGGGTAGTCGCATTGGCCGGACAACAGCCGGTATGCCTCCAGGGTGGTAAGGGCGTCCGAGGACTTGAGGGAGATCTTGATCTGGTCGAAATCCAGCTCCTCCAGCAGCCGCACATTGCGTAGGGCGCTTTCCGCCAGGGCCGCAGGGGTAGGGTGGCCGTGCTTTGCCAGGATATCCTTTTCCACCGAGCCGGAGTTTACCCCGACCCGGATGGGCACAAGGTGCTGCTTGGCAGCGGCCACAACCCTGGCCAGCTTGTCCTGGCCGCCGAGGTTGCCGGGGTTGATGCGGATACCCTGGGCGCCGTGTTCCATGCTGGCCACGGCCAGACGGGCGTCAAAATGGATGTCGGCGATGAGCGGGATGGTGATCTGCTCGCGGATCTCGGTGATGGCCGCCGCCGCCTCCAGGTCCAGCACCGCCACCCGGATGATCTCGCAGCCCGCCTCGGTGAGCCGGTGGATTTGGGCCACGGTGGCAGCCACGTCCCTGGTGTCGGTATTGGTCATGGACTGCACGGCAATGGGGGCGTCGCCGCCCACCGCTACGTTGCCCACCTTGATTCGGCGTGTTTTTCTACGGGTTATCATGGTGCGGGATTATACACTTTTGCTTTTCTTCCTGCATCCTTCTTTTGCCGGGGGGTAACACGCCCGGATACATTTTTCAGCCCGCACCGCATGTCAGCGCATGAAGCTCGGTTTGCTGGAATTAGCTTAGACGTGAGAAGGGAACACCCTGTTTTTTTGCGCTTTGGATGTTTCCCCACTGTTTGCTAAGCGTCCAGAGGACTCGTAACGCCAAGCAGGTTTTTGCCCGCCACATGGGTGTATATCATGGTGGTTTGCAGATTGCTGTGGCCGAGCAGATTTTGGATCGTTCTGATGTCATAGCCCTTTTCGAGAAGATGGGTGGCGAAACTGTGGCGGAGAGAATGGACCGAGGCGTTCCTGTCCACCTCGGCCCGGCGGGCCGCCTCCTTGAAAGAGCGTTGCAGATTCGAGACGTGGATGTGATGCCGTCGGTGTTTGCCGGATCGGGGGTCGTCTGACATGGCCGGGGCAGGAAAAACCCAGAACCAGGCCCATTCCCGTCCGGCATTCGGATATTTTCGTTCCAGAGCATCCGGCAGGGCTACCCCTTCGGCCTTGCCGTTGCGGAAGTCCTGGTCGAAAACCAGACGCACTCCGTCCAGATGACTCAGTAGTTCCTTTTTCAACGATTCGGGCAGCACGGTGACCCGGTCCTTGTCTCCCTTGCCGGAGCGAACCGTCAGGGTACCCCGTTCGAAATCGAGATCCTTGGTTCGCAGATCGGCGCACTCCTGAAGCCGCAGCCCGCAGCCGTAAATCAATTTGGCCATCAGCAGGTAGACCCCTTGCATCTGTGCGAAGAGGCGCTGAATTTCCAGACGACTCAGGACCACCGGCAGGCGTCGCCGGGGACTGGCCCGGACGGTTTCACTGATCTCCGCAAGATCGCGGTCGAAGACGTGCCGGAACAAGAAAAGCAAAGCGCTAAAGGCCTGGTTCTGGGTCGATGCGGAAACATTCTTTTCGACGGCCATATGGCTGAGAAAGCGTTTGACGTCCGAAGAATCTATCTCGGCGGGAGGTTTCCCCGCCAGGAATCCCTGAAAAGCATGCAGCCATTGCAGGTATGATTTCTCGGTGCGAAGCGAGCGGTGCCGTAGACGCAGGGCCTCGCGCATCTGCGTGGTCGTCTGTTGCCAGGATTCGGAGGGAGGCGAGAGCGCCACTGAACCGTCCGCATCAGACCCGGTTCTGGAAAGATGGAAGAGAAAAAGCCGGATGGCCTCCCGCGCCTGCTTGACCTGCCATTCTTCCTTGTTTTTGGCCATGAACAGGAGGAATGCCTGAACCTGGCTTTCGCTGTCCGGCCTCACCCCTGATTTTTCACAAAAGGAAAGGTAGTTGGAGGCCCAGCGGATGAAATAGGGAAGTTGTTTTTTCTGGACAAGCTGCCTATCACTAAGATAGGCTTCAAAATCATGCAACGTGGCCATGAATAACTCTCCGGCGAGATTATCTTGCGCTAGATAATGATAAATATTTATTCTTATCTGTTTGCTGGGGCTAGATAATAGTAAGTGAAGCTACATTTTCTTGCAAGGCAAGATTGCCATGCGGGGAAGTGGGCCACAAAATCTCGCACGAGATAATAATATAGTTGGGAAAAACTAACACTATCAAGGCCATGAACACGTATTGCGTTATCATTAAAATCTTTCATTCTTTCATTATAAAAATAGATAATTTTTTCTTTTACATCATCTGGAATATGTTCAAGCAAT
>JAZDIS010000370.1:0-3128 GCA_043804705.1 Pseudomonadota bacterium
CAGCCGCCTCATCAACCTGGTCCTTGACGGCGAACAGGAAGAGGCGGTGCAAGGCAGGGCAGAAGCCCTGGCCGCCAAGGGCAAGGCGCTGGGCCGCTATCGAAAAACCGCCATCCTCGGCCCGGCCCCGGCGCCCCTGGCCCGATTGCGGGGCAGATTCCGCTGGCAGATCCTCCTCAAAGGGCCGGACCTAGAAGAGCTGCATGGCCTTTGCCTGGAGCTGGAACAGGAGCACACCCGGTTGGCTGGAGCGGTGAATTTGTCGGTGGACGTTGATCCGGAGAGTATGCTATAGAAGCACGGCATTGACATAGTGCACCACTAGTGTTACAGTTTGCAAAAAATAGAGGAGCACGCCATGCCCACACCCAATCCCCGCATCCACATTGTCTGCGAAAAGGAGCTGTACGCAACCATCGCCAAACTGGCCGCGCAGGACGGTGCGTCCCTTTCCTCTGTGGCCCACGATCTGCTTCTGGAATCGCTGGAACTGCGCGAGGACATCGCCCTGGCCAAGGTGGCTGATTCCCGCGCCGCTAATTTTGGCCGGGACAAGGCGCTGACTGCTGATCAGGTTTTCGGCTGATGCCCTTTCCCGTTATTTTTCATCCGGAGGTCAAGGATGATGCCGCCGCCCTTCCCAAGGCCATGCGGGAACGAATCAAAAACGCCATAGAAACCCGCCTGAGCACCGACCCGTCCCGTTACGGCAAACCGCTCCGGGGCACACTGGCAGGATACTGGAAACTTCGGGTGGGAGACTGGCGGGTGGTGTATGCCATTCGCAACAACGAGGTGGTAGTGTTTGCCATCAAACACCGCAGCCGGGTTTATGAAGAGGTGCATGGCAGGGTGTGATTGGCCCCACCTTACCCCAGAGGCTCTCCCGCTTTCTCCTTGCACTTGCATGCTCATGGAGGATGATGTATTAAATTTGAGGCATTTTACTGCATCTCGGCCCAGCAGCGTGCAATCCAAAGATTTCACGCTGCACGTTTGCACATACAATCGTCCCTAATACACAGTTAAGGAACCATCCCATGGCTCTGCGAGAGATTGTCACCTATCCCTTTCCCATCCTTAAAGACACGGCCAAGCCGGTAACCGACTTCGGCCCCGAGCTTGAAAAGCTGGTGGCCGACATGGCGGAAACCATGTACGACGCTCCCGGCGTCGGCCTTGCCGCCCCGCAGATCAACATCCCCCTGCAACTCTGCGTCATTGATATCTCGCCCAAGGATGCGCCCAGGGAGCTGATCGTGCTGGCCAATCCCAAAATCATCAAGGGCGAGGGGCAGGAAATCGACGAAGAGGGCTGCCTCAGCGTGCGGGAGTATTGCAGCAACGTGGTCCGCTTTGCAAAAATATGGGTGGAGGCCCAGGACATCACCGGACAGCCATTGAGTTTCGAGGCGGAGGGCTATTACGCCAGGGTGATCCAGCACGAACTCGATCACTTAAACGGCACCCTGTTCATCGACCGGATCAGCTCCCTCAAACGGACGCTCTATAAAAAGAAGATTAAAAAAATGCTCAAGGCCGAAGAGGGGAAATAACCGGTGGCAACCAACAGGTACCGCATCATCTTCATGGGCACCCCGGAATTTGCCGTGCCCTCGCTGCAGGCGCTTCTCGATCACGGGGAAGAGGTGGCGGCCGTGGTCTGCCAGCCGGACAAGCCCAAGGGAAGGGGCCGTAAGCTGAGCCCGCCGCCGGTCAAGGAACTGGCCCTGGCTGCGGGCCTTCCGGTGCTCCAGCCGGCCAAGGTCAGAACGCGCGAGTTTTTGGCAGAGCTCCGCTCCTATACGCCGGACCTTATGGTCGTTACCGCCTATGGCCGTATCCTGACCGGGCCGGTGCTCAGCCTGCCGCCCCTGGGCACCATCAACGTGCATGGCTCGCTCCTCCCCAGATACCGGGGCGCGGCGCCGGTTCAATGGGCGGTGCTCAACGGCGACCCGGAAACCGGGATCACCATCATGCAGATGGACGAGGGCATGGACACCGGCGACATTCTCCTGCCGGGGCGTCTGGCCATCGAACCCGATGACACCGCAGGCACCCTGGCCGTGAAGATGGCCCAACTCGGGGGCAGGCTGCTCATCGAGGCATTGGAACGGCTCAAGGCCGGGAACCTCCCACCCCAGAAACAGGACGACAGCCTGGCCACCCCGGCGCCCCCGCTCTCCAAGGAATTGAGCGAGATCGACTGGCGCAGGCAGGCTCAGGAAATCAGCTGCCAGATCAGGGGCTTGGACCCATGGCCCATGGCGCACACCACCCTGGATGGCAAATGGCTGCGCCTTTTTGCCCCGCAGGTAAGCGCGGGGACTGTCCGCGAAGCGCCCGGCACCCTGTGCCGGGCCGGCAAGGCCGGGCTGGTGGTGGCCACGGGCAAAGATTATCTGCGTCTCGGCGAGGTGCAGCTTGAAGGCTCCAAGCGGATGAGCGCGGACGCCTTTCTCCGGGGCAGGCCGCTCAAGGCAGGCCTCCGGTTTCCCACATGACCCGATTCCTGAAAAGCCGCATCTTCTATCTTGTTCTCATCCTGGCCGGAATCGCGGCCGTTGCCCTCTATGCGCTCCAGGAAGACAACCTCTTCGGCAGGATCATTTCCTATCTGCAAAATTCACGGCAACACGGGGAACAGATTCGGGAGGTCATTCTGGCCAAGGGCGTCTTCGCGCCGCTCATCTTCATCTCCCTGCAGATTCTCCAGGTCCTCATTGCCCCCATCCCCGGCGAGGCAAGCGGCGTCTTGGGCGGCTACCTTTTCGGTGTGCTGCCTGCCTTTGTCTATTCCACCCTGGGGCTTACCGCCGGTTCCTGGCTGGCCTTCATGGTCGGCCGTCTGCTGAGCGATCTGGTCCGCCGCCGCCTGGAACACACCTCCCTCTACCGGCGCTTCAACCACCTGGTCGGCAAGGGCGATTTCATCATTCCCTTTGTGCTCTTTCTCCTGCCCGGCTTCCCCAAGGACTCCCTGGCCTACCTGCTGGGTATGAGCCACATGCCGCTGCCGGTATTTTTATTCATCACCTTTGTGGGCCGGATGCCGGGCACCCTGCTCCTTTCCTTCCAGGGGGCCGAGATCTATCAGGGCAACTACCTGAAATTTGCGATTCTCT
>JAZDIS010000371.1:0-2098 GCA_043804705.1 Pseudomonadota bacterium
AAACAATCATGATGCCCCAGGTGGTGACAACAGTCGTTCCGATTGCCACCGGACCCAGATGAAACAGTGTCTGCGCACCGTCCAGCATGGTTTACTCCTTTAGCAGTAGATACACATTGACCGCGCCGATGACGAGCCCAAGAAAGAGACATGAGAGTGTCCAGCGGACCGAATAGCCGGCAACCATGCCGTCGAGCCAACGCCCCAGATAGGCCCCGCCGACCACCGGCAACACCAGCAGCAGCCCCAGTGTGCCCATATAAAGCGACTGACCCAATACGGAGGGTTTTTCCCGCTGGGCCCGGACCAGCCGCTTTACCCGCTGTTCCACCTGCTGCTTGAGATTGTCTTCGTTATTCATGGCTTCCTCGCTCAATCTCCCTGAGTCGCCGGAGCATCTCTTCCTCCAGGCGGTGCAGGCTCTCCCGGATACCGCCCAAGGCTTCTTGATCAGCCCGCTGCAGTTCCGCCAACAACGTTCCCATCCGGCGCAATTCGGTATCATGCAGGTAGCGACGGGTGCAGAGCGTCAACCGGTCGCCGCCGCCGGAGAGGATACCGCCGGGCAGCGCCAGGTAATGCCACTCGATCTCACCGATCCGGAATCGGGCCAGGCCAACGCCAAGCGCCGTCATCATCCGCCCATGACCGGGCAGGATGCCGAAACTTCCAGAGGCGTCCTCACCCACGAAGCTTGTGACTTTATCGAAAAATTCGCAGCCGGTCGCGTGCCGAAGTTGAAGCGTCATGACCCTCATGGCCGCGGCCTCCCCATGGCTCCGCGCATGTAACATTCATCCTCTGTTGTGCCGTCAAACTTGCCGGCCAGGAACCGTTCACAATCAGACAGGGTTTCCTCCAACGGCACAGCAACACCCTTCATCCCGGCATGTTCGGCGGTCACATGGAACGGCTGGGTGAGATAGCGCTGGAGCTTGCGTGCCCGCAACACAACCAGGCGGTCGCGCTCCGAAAGCTCCTGAATGCCGAGCATGGCGATTACATCCTCCAGCTCCCGGTAGCGCGCCAGGTGTTCGCGCACCCTCTCGGCGACCATGTAGTGGCGGTCACCCAGGATCTGGCGATCCATGAGGCTCGTGGTGGATTGGAGCGGATCAACTGCAGGGTAGATGCCTTTGGCGGCCTGGGAACGGGACAGGATCACCATGGAGTCGAGGTGCCCCAGAATGGCATTGACAGCCGGGTCGGTCATGTCGTCGGCCGGGACATAGACCGCCTGTACAGAGGTGAGCGCCCCGGCCCTGGTGGAAATTATCCGGTCCTCCAGTTCAGCCACCTCGCTCATCAGGGTTGGCTGGTAGCCGACAGTGGCGGGGATGCGCCCCAGGAGCCCCGAGATTTCACTCCCGGCCTGGGCAAAACGGAACACATTGTCCATCAGAAAGAGCACCTCCGTGCCGAGGGTATCACGGAGGTATTCAGCATAGGTGAGTGCCGAAAGACCTACCCGAAAGCGTATGCCGGGGGACTCATCCATCTGCCCCAGAATAATCAGGCTGTTCGGCATAACACCGGCGTCGCGCATCTCATGCCACAGTTCGTGTCCTTCGCGGATTCGCTCACCGACACCAGCGAATACTGATACCCCTTGATGCAGAGCCACGATGGCGTGCATGAATTCCATGATCAGCACGGTCTTGCCAACCCCGGCCCCACCGAAGAGCCCGGTTTTTCCGCCACGCACAAACGGGCTAAGGAGATCGATGACCTTGATGCCGGTTTCAAGGATTCCACTTGCGGACGTGGTTTCGTGAAAGGGTGCCGGATGGGCGTGAATGGGACGGCGTTCATTGCCGGCAAGTGGCGGGCCTCCGTCCAGCGGTGCGCCAAAGGAGTCGAGAAGGCGTCCCAGGCACTCTTCTGATACCGGAACCGACAGGGGGGCGCCGCTGTCGTACACGCGTATCCCGCGTTGCAAACCAGCAGGATTTTCAAGTGTAATGGCGCGGATGTGTTCCCGGTCGATATGCTGATAGACCTCGAAGGTATAGGCCGGATCTCTGTCGCGGGTAACAAGCGCCTGACGCAACGGCGGCAGCGGGTCGCAACGAATCAGTACCACCGGGCCGTGCACCTC
>JAZDIS010000372.1:0-4037 GCA_043804705.1 Pseudomonadota bacterium
ATAGTGCTGGTCAGTATTTGCACACCCACCTTCGCCTTGCGTTTGGAGAGCAGCGTTAACACGCTTTCATCCACATAGTTGTCTATCAGGATGATCCGGCGGGTGGCGGAACGGATCAGGTCGCAGACAAAGGCGTAGGCGTCAAAAACCTGGCCATCGAAGAAAATGCCCTGTTTGGGCTTGATGCTTTTGTCTTCCAGCGCCCTGAAGAGTTGCTCGAACCGTTCGTCTGTTTTCAGTTCGCTGGCGAGCTGGCGTTTTTCGATATGGTTAAGACGTCGAAAGATGTCTGCATTGTGCGCCAGAAATTGTCGCTGCCTCACAAAGGCATTTATGATGTAAATGCTGGTTTGCACCGCCGTTTCACTTTTCAAGACCGCCGACAGCATCGCAACGCCTTGCTCGGTAAAGGCGTATGGCAGGCTCGTCGAATGTTTTAAGCTGGCGAACCGGTCACAATCTGTGACCAGTTGCTTATTCTCCGGTTGGGTAAGCTGGAATCGGAACTGCTCAGGGAATCGGGCAACATTTCTTTTCACCGCTTGGTTCAGCGCTTTGGTTTCCACGCCATACAAGGAGGCCAAATCACGATCCAGCATGACTTGTTGGCCCCGAATCATGAAAATATAACTTTCGGCGAGTGAGATTACTGGTTTCAGATGTTGGCTCATCCCATCACCTCTATCAGCATTGATGACGGCCCGAATTGCAACTGGCATCAGGACTGGAAAATCAGCTCGACTTCCAGATATTGCCTGAGCTAATGTTGATTTTGTAGTTCAGGTAGCCGTACGGGCTACGGGACGCTGGTAAGTTATGTAAGTTATTTATTCCGGCACCTGGGCTTTTTCCGCGGCGTCCGGATTATCGCGGGCGATATATTCCAGAATATCCTTAAGCCATTGTTCGGCTTCCCTGGTCCATCTCAACTCTGCCATGTGCGAATCCGGCGTGACATCTCTTCATCTGAAATAACCCTTCCAGATCGAGTGTCATTCATGCCCCGTTCAACCATTCTTTCGGATGCCAATTCTCGCACAATTTCTTCGTAAGTAGCATCTTCAGGCTGAGCCAAAACGACTTCTACAATTTTCTCTCTCGCTGTCTGCATACAAAAAATCCTCTCCATTTTTTGTCTGGGTTGGAGGGTTGCTTGGCACAATCCATCCATGCTCTGCGTGTTAGGGTAGCACAACCACCCCTACGCATCCACCGCAAAATTCACCTTACATTTCTCGTTCACATAGGTGAACAACGAACTCGCCCCTTCCTCGGCCCCCAGCATATCGCTGCGCAAGGCGGCAAAAATCTGCCTGCCCACCCCGCACCGCTGTTCAGCAAGTTCGGCCTCGGCATACTCCCGCCTGGCAAGCTCCGCCGCATCCACCAGCAACTCCAGAATCCCGGCCCCCACGTCGAGCCGGATCAGGTCCCCGTCCTGCACCTTGGCCAGCAGCCCGCCGCACAAGGCCTCCGGGGTCACGTGGATCGCAGCAGGCACCTTGCCGGAAGCGCCGGAGAGTCTGCCGTCGGTGACCATGGCCACCCGATAGCCCCGGCCCATGACCACGGACAGCGGGGTGATCAGCTTGTGCAGCTCGGGCATGCCCGTGGCCTGCGGCCCCTGAAAACGGATGACCGCCACCACATCCCGGTCCAGCTTGCCTGCCCGGAAGGCATCTTCCAGCCCGGCCTGGGTGTGGAAGACCATGGCCGGAGCCTCGATTTTGGTGGCTGCCCCATCCGTCAGGGCCGAGACCTTGATCACCGCCCTGCCGAGATTGCCGGACAGCACCTTGAGCCCGCCGGTGGGAGAAAACGGCTGGGGCACCGAGGCGATAACCTCCGGCGCCAGCGACTTGCCCGGCCCCTTGGACCATTGGGCCTTACCGGCCACCAGCGCGGGGCTATGGGTATAGCGTTCAAGCCCCTCCCCGGCTACGGTCAGCACCTCGTTGTGGAGAAAACCGCCTGCCAGCAATTCGCCGATCAGCACCGCCATGCCGCCTGCGGCCTGAAAGCTGTTGATATCGCCGGGGCCGTTGGGGTAGATCCGCACCAGAAGCGGCACCGCATCGGAGAGCTCGGAAAAATCATCCCAGTTGATCCGGATCCCCGCAGCCCTGGCCACGGCCACCAGATGCATGGTCTGGTTGGTGGAGCCGCCGGTGGCCACCAGCCCGACGATGCCGTTGACCACGGAGCGTTCGCTCACCACCCTCCCGAGGGGGGTATAGTTTTCGCCCAGATGGGTCAGCTCGCACACCCTGGCCGAAGCCGCGTTGGTCAAGGGTTCGCGCAGCGGGTCGTCCGGGTTGACAAAGGAAGCGCCGGGCAGATGCAAGCCCATGATCTCGGCAATCAACTGGTTGCTGTTGGCCGTGCCGTAAAAGGTGCAGGTTCCGGCCCCGTGGTAGGAGGCGCACTCCACGGCCAGCATCTCCTCCTTGCTGATCTTGCCCTGGGCGAACTGTTCCCTGGCCTGGGATTTTTCCCGGTTGGGGAGCCCGGTACGCATGGGTCCGCCCGGTACCAGGATCATGGGCAGATGCCCGAACTGCAAGGCCCCCAGCAGCAGGCCGGGCAGGATCTTGTCGCAGATCCCCAGGAGCAGGGCGCCGTCAAACACGTTATGGGACAGGCCGATCACCGTGGCCATGGCGATGACGTCACGGCTGATCAGGCTGAGATCCATGCCCGGCTCCCCCTGCGTAACGCCGTCGCACATGGCGGGGACGCCTGCGGCCACCTGGGCCGTGCCGCCCGCCAAGGCCACCGCCTTCTTGATCATGGCCGGGTAGTGCTCGTAGGTGTGGTGGGCCGAGAGCATGTCGTTGTACGAGGTGATGATCCCGATATTGGGCGCCTTGACGCCGCGCAGGGGCCTGGCATTCCCCGCCCCGGCAGACCGCCAGACCATGGGCCAGATTGCTGCCGGGCAGCCGGTGCCGGAACGGCCCGGCCACCCTGGCCTCCTCCATATGGCGCAGATAACTTTCGCGATGGGCCAGACTGCGATTGATGATCCGGTCGGTGACTTTCTCGACGATGCTGTTCATGACTGCTCCTTGTTTATGGGGCCCAGAAGACTGTGACCGGCGAGGTCGCCTGGCCCAGCACCGCCCGGATGGGCATCTCGGCCACCGGCCCGTTGGCCAGCGCCCGTTCGTACACCGCGCGCTTGTCCGGCCCGGCAAGGTGGAGGATGATCTTTCGGCTGTGCAGCAGGGCAGGCAGGGTGAGGGTCATCCGCTCATGAGGCGCGACCGGCGGGGTAATGGCCAGACAGAGCTTGCCGGAATCCAGGGCCAACGCCTCGCCAAGCCGCCTTGCCTGCGGAAAAAACGAGGCGGTATGGCCGTCGTTGCCCATGCCCAAAATCAATACATCAAAAGGCCTCGGCAGCAGGGCAAGACGATCCTCGCACTCTCTTTCGCCCTGAACGGCGGTGGCCGCCCCGGTCTTGAGGCCCACGAAACGGGCCGCAGCCGCCCGGTTTTGCAGGAGGTGCTGCCGGACCAGGTGCTCGTTGCTGTCCGCATCCGTGGGTTCCACCCAGCGCTCGTCCGCCAGGGTGATCGTCACCTGTTTCCAGTCAAGCGCCAGCACCGAAAGGGCCGCAAAAAACGGCACCGGGGTGGAGCCGCCGGACACCACCAGACTGGCCTGGCCCCGCTCCCTGATTGCAGCCCGCAGCAGATCGGCAACCTGTCCAGCCAGGGCCGCCACCAGCGTGGACGAATCCTTGAACTCCTTAAATTCTGGCATTATCCACTCCCTTATTTATCGTAATCGTTCACCAAAAGCAGATGCGGTGCTGCTGGACGTTTACTACTCGTCCCAGGCCCGGCCATCGCGCGCCATAAGAGCCACCGAGGCCACCGGACCCCAGGTCCCCGCGGCATAGGACATGGGCGCGTCGTTGCTGGCGCGCCAGGCATCCTGAATGGAATCGATCCAGGTCCAGGCCTGTTCCACTTCATCGCGACGGATAAAAAGGGACTGGCTCCCATCCAGGGCCGCCAGCAGCAATCGCT
>JAZDIS010000373.1:0-2594 GCA_043804705.1 Pseudomonadota bacterium
CGAGACTGCGAAGCAGATGCGGTGCTGCTGGACGGTTACGAGGGCGGTTACTCCCATTCAGCTTTCACGCGGGTGATAATCCTCTGGATCATGGGCAGCTTCTCCTGGGAACAGATGCCCAGCAGCGGCTCGCCCTGCGACACGCTGACTCCCGGCTGGAAATACACGGAGTGGATGATCCCCGGCTCCCCGGCATAATAGACCGGGGTGTCTCGCTTCATCAGGGACATGGTGAGAATCTCATCGCCTGGATTGATGGAGACCTCCCGCTGGCCGTGCTTGTCGATCTTGGCTTGCAGGTCGAGGGAAAAGAAATACTTGGCCCGCTCGGGCGAGTTGAAGGGCTCCAACACCTGACGGAGAATATTCTCTATGATTTCACGCTTTTTAAGCGGATGACGGATGGTGAGAATCTTCTCCCCCGCTTCGACAAACTGCCCTTCCAAGTCGCTGCGGATAAAGGAAACCACCCCGTTGCTCGAGGAAAAAATCTTCTTCTGGTTCCCCTCCCGCAGCATTTCATAAAGAAGGGTGCCCGGGACGTGGTGCCACTCGCCGGACGGCCCTTCCACCTCGGCGCCTTCCTTCACCCGGAAGCGGACCTGGCCGGTATGGACGGTCCGCACGTCCATATAGTCAAAAGGATCGGAACGATACTTGCCAATTATTGCGTCAAAATCTATTTCGTCAGTCGTCATCGCAAACCGTTGTGAATTAGCAGTTGGCTATCAGCTGTCAGCTGTTATCAGCTGTCAGCTTACCTATAATACAGATTGCCGCCACCCATGGTCAGCAGGGACTTATGGAGGTTGCGCCGGAACTCCCGGCGGTCCCAGATGCCCTGGATGTGCCCACGTTGCAGGGCCTTGCGGGCGTTATGATAATCGGGCGGGATGTCCTCGCCGGTGGTGTCCCGGATAACCCGAGGCCCGGCAAAACCGACCCGGCTCGAGCGGATGGCGAACTGATACGGCGAACAGCCCAAGAAACTCGCCACCGGCCCGGCATAGGAATTGTTATCGTAGACCACGATGTACAACCCGCCGGAATCGATGTATTCCCGCACCGCCATGGTGCACTTGGGCATCTGCACCACCCCCAGGGTTCCCTCGTGGATGCGGATGCCGCCGGTGGTGTGCACATAGGAGAGCAGGGGGCGCCGTTTCAGCTTGGCCGATTCACAGGCCCGCACGAATTTTTCGCCCTCGGCTGCCCCGACCGTACCGTTTCTGAAATCGCTGTACAGCATGGCCACCACCAGATCAACCCCCATAACCCTGGCGTCAAAGGTGATGATGCCGCTTTTCCTGCCGGTTTTAGCGATGGCGGACTGCAAACGCTTTTCAAAGCCGGGATAGGTCAGGGGATTGCCCGCACAGACCCCGGCATTGAATTCCCTGATGGAATCAGGATCGAAGAGATGCTTGAGATACCACTGATATTCCAGGGGGAAATGATGCCCGCAATTTTCACAGACCCCGCCGAATTCACCGTAGAGGTCGGGCACCCAGAGATCCTTGCACCCCTGTTTTTCCGCATTGGGGCAGGTCACCGTCCGGTCTTCGTTGGCCAACGGACTGGTATAGATATCCCCGAACTCTATGGGGTCTTCCCCACCGCCGGCAACAGGAGGTTTTCCCGGACGAAGCACGGGCTTTCGCGAAATAAAATCGTAGGCCGCGCTGATCGGGGAGGAAACCTGCTTGAGGAGGACGGATCCTTCGCCGGACACATCCTGAAAAACCTTTTTCACCTGTTTCTGCTGACTCTGCAGCAGGTCATAACGGAAGGTGTAATACAGCTTGGCCATGCTATTTCTGGCCTTCCGGCAGAAAACGGAACAGGCCGATCCCTCCTCGGAATAGGCATTGCAGGACATGGCCCGGTATTTTCTCGAGCGGTAACTGAGCAGCCGCTTGACTTCATCCTCATTGAGATCCCAAGAGATCTCGATATGCGGTTCTTCAACGACCTGCTCCTCGGCCTTCTTCATCGTCAATTCATAGGCGCGAAAAGCCCTGAGGCTCTTGGTTTTCAGCACGACCTCGTCGGTGGCCCGGATGATCTCGCTCTTGATCTGCCGGAAAAAGCCGAAGTCGTCCCGTTTGGCGCCCAGGGGCGGCTCGTAGACAATCCGGTCGATGGTCCCGAGCTTGAGATTTTCCGCCGCCGTGATGTGCAGATTCTCGGCGCAGGCCTCCACCAGCTCCTTGGGCATCTTCTCGCCCTCGCGGATCTTGCCCTCGATGGCTGCCGCGCCTTCCGGGGAGATAACCGAGTAGTAGCCGTGGGAAAACATCAGCCGGACATCGGCCATGCCCACGGCCTCGGCCCCGCCGGAGCCGCCTTCCGAGGTAACGGAAATCATCGGCACCCGCAGCTTGGCCATGGCGTAAAGATTGCGCGCGATCTGCTGGCCGGCGCCGGGATAATCCTCCACAGGAAAAGAGCCGGGGGTGAAGATATAGAAATGGATGGGAATGCCTTCGGTTTCGGCGACCTTCATGTAGCGCAGGGCCTTTTCGTTGCCCCAGGGCTTGCTGCACCCGCCGTTGCGGTACTCCTCGCCATGCCCCTTCTCGTGGCCGATGACC
>JAZDIS010000374.1:0-7334 GCA_043804705.1 Pseudomonadota bacterium
GCGAAGCTGAAAAACCGCTTCTTTTCCTCTTCCGTAAATCCGCACCCCGTATCCGTTACGGAAAAGAGGACCAGAAGCTGTCCGTTGTCCTCCCGGGTCTCCGTGGCGATAGCCAACTTCCGCTCTTCGCCGACACAGCCATCCATGGCCTCATAGCCATTTTTGATCAAATTGACCAGAACCTGAAGAAGCTTCGCCTCTTCCGCCCGCACCGGGGGCACCTCCCCAAGACGGATTTCGACAGTGATATGACGCTTGCCGATATCATCAGCCAAAATTTTCAGCGCATCCTTCACAAGGTTGTTGATATCGAGATTCTCGGAGTTGTCCATGAGCCGGGCATAGCGCATCTGCAGCCGGATAATGCTTTCTATGTGTCGATGTTTCCCGATGATTGAATGAAGTTCGTTGACGGTGCGATCAAGCTCCTCGGTGACCCCGGCTGGCAGATACCGGATGATTTCGAGGCAATGCTCTTTCTCCGCTTGGGTAAGCAACCGCTTCCCCTCAAGAAAATCGCGCAACGGCGCAACGGCTTCCTCCAACTTGGAACGAAGAGGGCTTTCGGACAGATGGGTGCACAGCGTCGTGGCTCCCACCTGAGCCGGAGTAATGGCGTTGCCGATGTTGTGCAGCACACCCACGGCCATCTCGGCCATGCCCGCTTCGTGGGCCTGCCGGACCATGATGCCCTGCGCCTCCCGGAGTTCCTGCGTCCGCTCCTCCACCTTCCGCTCCAGAGAACGGGCGTATTCGTCAAGCTGTTGCCGCATCAGGCGCAATTTTTCAGTCATACTGTTGAACGAGGAAGCCAGACCGACGAATTCCTCGCAAATCATGCCCGGCAAGGCTATTTCCCGATCAAGATCCCCGGCCGCAACCTGCTGGACACCGGCATGCAGTGCTCTGGTCGCCCGCACAAAGGAACGGGTCAGGAGGATGACCACCACCAGTCCTGCAAGGAAGAAAACAAACAGGATATAGAGAAAATTGATGGTAACCTGTCGCATCTGCGCGGTCCATTCCGACTGCGCCCTGATAATTTCATCCTCCAAGGGCGCCAAGGTATAGCCGCAACGGATTACCCCCCATAGCACATCACCGCTATAGACGGGAAATACAGCCTCCAAAACCCTGTGGCCGCCCTCCTTTCCTTTCTCCGGCCACAAATATTCCACCGAGACTTTCCCGCTCGGCCTCTTCGCGGGAAACGTCTTCTCCAGCAAAATAGTGGCCTTATCGTCAAGCTCCCCGGTCAGGCGGCTGCCGACCAGATTAGTGTCGTTATGCGCGGTAACGATCCGTGACCGATCCATGATCATACAGTAAAGGATTTCAGGATCGTCCCGGACCACCTCGGCAACCAGATTCTGTAAAAAGGTGAAATCAAACCCGGCCAGGGCCTCTCTGGCGCTCATGGCCGTATTCCGGACCAGGGAGGCGCTCCGGATGACCAAGCCCTGCCGGATCATATTGATGTTGCGATCAAGCTGAATGTCGCGCAGCTGAACGGTTTCCCTGAGGATGAAATAACCGAAGGCCGGAAAAAGCACGCAAAGCAGGACCAAGTTCATGCCCAGCAGGTATACGCTGATTGTCGGTCGCTTCCGCATGGTCTTCTCTACCGTGGTTCAAAAAACTGTTTTACCCGTCATGGCCGCAGGGAGAACAGATTCTCCTTCCGGATTGCCGACCCTTTCAGGGTACCCGTGGGGAAAACGAAAAGGCAAGAAGAAATTGGCAAAAAACAGCCCTGCGGCGCCCATGACATTTCAACCGAAATGCTTGTCCACGGTGGCGATCCGGCTCTGAATGGGCGGAATAACCTCATCGTCGATCCAGACATCAAGAACAGTGGGCCGCCCCTCCGCAAGGATATCGCGGGCCAGCTCGGGGGTAAGCGGGTTGGCCCCATCAAGCCTGACCCCCCGGGCTCCCAGGCCTTCAGCTATCCGGACAAAGTCCACCCGTTTGAAACGAGGCGGCAGCCCGTCCGGGATCGGGGTCTTGAAAAGCCGCCGGCCATGGTGGACCATGCCCAGCATGGCATTGTTAAAGACCACCCAGATCACGGGAATATCATTATCCACTGCGGTGGCAACTTCAAAGCCGTTCATCAGAAAAGAACCGTCTCCAACCATGGCCACCACCGGCCGCTCCGGCACCGCCAGCTTGGCGCCCACCGGCGCCGCCACCGCATAACCCATGGAACCGAAGCCCAGGGAGACATAAAAAGAGTAGGGCCGGTCAATGGTCATATGCCGTATCGCCCAGGCCATGGAAGTGCCGATATCGGCAAAATAAACGGTATCGGCGGGGAAGGAGCGCTGAATGTCCAGCACCAGATTCCGGGGGTGGTACAGGTTTTCCCGGCCGCTGAAATCCTCCGGAACATCCTGATGCTTCCGCCGCAAAGCAGCGACACCCTCCATCACCGAATTGCCATGGACAGAGGAATACTGCTGCGAGCGCTCTTCCACAATAGCCTTGCACAGCTCCTTGAGATTCATTCTGGCATCTCCCACCAACCCCACCGAAACGCAATAATTCCTGCCGATCTTTTCCGGATCGATATCGATATGGATCAAATGATCCCCGGGCCGGAGACGATCGTCCCAGCCGCTGGTCATCATCTCGGAGAAGCTGGTGCCGACCCCGAGCACCACATCCACCTCGTTATCGATAATGTACTCCTTGGCCGCAGGGCTGCCGGCAAAACCCAATACCCCAAGCGACAAGGGGTGCGATTCCGGAAAGACCCCCTTGGCCTTGGGAGAGGTTGCCACCGGTATCTGCAGGAGCTGGGCAAGTTCAAGCAACTCATTGGCTGCGCGGGAGAGCACGACTCCCCAACCGGCAATCACCACCGGCCGCTTCGCCGCCACCAGAAATTCCGCCGCCTGTTTGACGCTCTCTTCGTCAAAGAGCCGGACCTCCAGCTTGAGCGAACAGGGCTGTGGCTGGTCCACTGCACGCTTCATTATATCGGTAGGGAGGTTAAGATGGGTCGGGCCCGTGGGACCGCTCATGGCGAGCCGCACAGCCTTCTGCAGCATGTACTGCGCGCGTTTTTCCGTAATCAGCATGCCGCTGTACTTGGTAAAGTTACGAAAGATATTGGTTATGTTCACCCCCTCGGAGCCGGACTCCTGGATGGCCCCCTTGCCGAACACCGAGGTGGCCACCTGACCGGTGAGGGCCAGGACCGGAATCTGATCGGCATGGGAAGAGGCCAGGCCGGTAATCAGGTTCGAGGCGCCCGGGCCGGCCGTGGCGCAGCACACGCCGAGCCTCCGGGAAACCCGGGCAAAGCCGTCGGCCATGAAGGCGGCGCCTGCCTCATGCTTGGTGACGATTGGCCTGACGCCCTTCTTGTTGTGATAGATCGCGGTATTCAGATCCTCGATGGCCCCTCCCGGCACGCCAAAAATATACTCAACTCCGAGATTGGCCAACAGATCGATCATCAATTCCGCAGTATTCATTTTCCTACCCCCCCCAGGATGAAGTTACGCAACGAACTCGCCGCCTCAACCGTGCGACACAAAAACCGCAAAACACCTTGCGGCTTTCCTCTGTTTTCCAGTATGGAAATACCATGCTCCCACCGGAAGTAAAGAAGAGATCTCCACTCTTGTCGAGAGGAATAAAAAATGCGCTTCGTTTTCATGCTGAAAATCTATCTGCGAATACTCCGCACCACCTGGCGGATATACGGATTCGGCCCGGTTTTTCTTACCTGGCTTCTGGTCGAACCCATGATGAAAATCCTCACCGCCCTGACCCTGGCCCTGGACCACCTCTTCTTTCCCGGCTTCCGCAAGGTCCGGGTGGAAAGTCCCATCTTCATCATCGGTCATCCCAGAAGCGGCACCACCTTTCTCCATCACCTGCTGAGCCAGCACGAAGAGGCCGCCCCCTTCCACACCTGGCACCTCTTCTTCCCGGCCCTCACGGCCCGAGCCCTGTTCCGCCCCCTGGTGAAGGCCTTGATCAAAAAAGGCAAGAGTGAGGTGATGCCGGAATGGACCGGCCACCGCATGGCGCTGGACAAAACCGAGGAAGAGGAGATGCTCTTCCTGCACAACTACGACACCAACTTCATCTCCATCGGCATGCTCTCCTTTAACGAGCGGACCTGCCCGGCGCTGCAATACCACGACCGCCAGCCCAGAGAGGCGCGCCTCCGCTCCATGCACTTTCTGGACGGCTGCTTCCGGCGCCACCTCTACGACACCGGCAAAACCCGGATCATCGCCCAGACCCACTTCTCCACCTTCCGCCTCAAGACCATGCTGGAGTTCTACCCGGACGCCCGATTCATCTTCATCATGCGCAGCCCCCACCATGTGGTGCCGTCCTTTCTCTCCCTGCTGCACAACAGCATCGAGTTCCGCTGGGGGGGCATCAAGCAGATTCGGCCGGAGCTGCTGCAGCGCTACAACGAACACCGCTTCCAGGGCATGGTGGACCTGTATCGCTATTTTTACGAGATGGACACCCATGGCGAACTGCCGCCGGACAGGGTCATGGTCCTGCCTTACGACCTCTTGCGCAACGACTTGAACAATGCCTTTGCCAGGATCATGGATTTCACCGGCCTCCCGGCGAGCGAAGAGCTGCGGCGGGCGATACAAAAACGCGCCGAAAAACAGGGAACCTACCAGCGGAAACACAAGGTGAAGGAGCTATCGGAGTTCGGCCTGAGCCGGGAGCGCATCAGCCAGGCGTTTGCCTTTGTCTTTGCGCGCTACGGCATGGCGGACAAGGGGGAGGAGTAGCTTCAGACCGTCACGCCGCCGTCAACCCGCCAGACGGCCCCGGTCACATAGGTGGCTTCGGCCATGTCCACAATGACCCGGGCCACCTCATCCGGTTGACCATAGCGCCCCATGGGGATATTGTTTTCCTGCCTTTTTCGCAAGGCGCTCTTCTCTTCGCTGGTAAAGCCCACCTTGTCGAAGATGGGGGTGTCCACAGCGCCCGGCGCCACGGCATTGACCCGAATCCCCCTGCCTGCCAACTCCTTGGCCAAGCTCCGGGTAAGGGCGTCGAGTGCGCCCTTGCTTGCGGCATAAAGACAGGCATTGGGCACCGCCTTGTTTACAATCACCGAGGAAACGCAGACCACGCCTCCCTGCCTCTTTTCAAGGGCGGGCAGGAGTGCCTGAATCTGCAACAAAGGCCCACGCACATTGACATGAAATATCTCGTCGAAATCCGCCGGCGTACTCTCTTCGACGGGCAGGAAACGCGCAACGGCCGCATTGTTCACCAGCAGATCAAGCCCTTCTTCCAGGTAGTCCGCCGCCACTCGCCTGATATCCTCCACGCCCCCCGCATCCGCAACCACTCCTCTGACGCCAAGCTCCGAAGCCGCCCTTTCCACCCGGCCAGGATTGCGGCCGGTGATGGTGACTTCGTAGCCGCGTGCGCACAACAGCCTTGCCGTGGCATACCCGACACCGGAATTCCCCCCTGTTACCAACGCCTTTTTCTTCGTTTTCACCTCTCACACCCCTTTGAAGATTCCGGCCACAGCCCAATGGCCTTAACCACCGCCTCCACGCACTCCTCAAGGGAATGCCGGTCCGTGTCCAGTACCAGGTTCGGATGCTCCGGCTCCTCGTAGGGGGAGGTGATGCCGGTGAAGTGCGCCACCTCGCCGAACCGGGCCTTGCGGTATATCCCTTTCACATCCCGCTGTTCGCAGGTGGCGAGGGAGCAGCGGCAATAGATTTCAAAAAAATTCTCCGGGCCGAGAATCTCCCGCACCCGTTGCCGGTCCTCGCGAAACGGCGAGATAAAGGCGGTGAGCGCGACGAGTCCGGCATCGAGAAAGAGCTTGACCATCTCCGCGATGCGCCGGATATTCTCGCGCCGTTCCTCCCTGCTGAAGCCGAGATCCCGGCACAGACCATGCCGGACATTGTCCCCGTCAAAGACATAGGTGTGGGCGCCCAGGGAAAAAAGCCGCTCCTCCACCGCATGGGCCAGGGTTGATTTCCCCGCCCCGGAAAGACCGGTAAACCACAGGGCCATGCCGCGGTGGCGGTTCGCTTCCTCTCGCCGCCGGCGAGTTACCGTGGCCATGTGCCAGACAATATTGTTTTCAATCATGGTTGAATGTATCACCAGTTATTTCTTGATTGGCAAGCAATCTCTTTTCTCTCCCCGCAAAGGCACGCTCGAAATATTCACCCCATTGCGAATCCTGATTTTTCCCTCAGCCGCTGAGGTCACGGCAAATTTTCTTCCACAAGTCTAAAAAACCGTTTCACATCCTGGGGATCGGTAGAATTAGAACAGAAACCGGCACTCATGGTAAGGGTGTTTTGAAATCCGCTCAATCCGACCGCAAAGAAAGGGGGAAACGCAACGGGTGCCGTCAAAAATGCATCTGTCACCCCCACATCGCCAAACGACAGATCTTCTGTCTTCAGTATCCCCATATTCGTTACCCATGGCGGGGGAGATTCCGGCCCCCACAAAAGGTTCATTTTGCCGACCAGGGCAATCAGCCGGCGTCCCCAGGCAAAAGGAAGCCATCTAAAATTAAAGATGGATGTTCTGGTGAGTTCAAGGCCGATATGCTTTTTTTTATGCAGATTCATACGCTGTTGCACCAAATGGACAGTCTCTTCAAAAGAATCGCCGATCCTGGTTCCAATATTCAGCAAAAAAAGGGCCGCAAGATTGGTAATAGCTTCGCCGGCATTATCAGGACGATAACGGCGGAGATCAACCGTCATCCCAAGGCGAAGCGGCGTATTATGGCGCGGGCGAAGCAGCTGAGAAAAAGCGCGATAAAAAGCCGCCGTCATGATGTCATTGATCGTACACCGGTGCAGCGTGGAATACGCTTTGATTCTTTCATATGCCTCCGGCTGGATGCGCTGGATCAAAAATGTCCGCATGGAAAGATCCCGGCCCTGACTCGGAAACGACCAATTGCAGGACGGAGACATTTCACCTCTCCAAAGGGCCACGCTGCGCAGGAGAATCCGCAGCTTAGCCGGGATTGATAACCGTTCGGTGATCTGCCGGTGGGAGCGTCTGCCAAGCAGATTGGCCGGCGGTCTGTATTCAGGGTCCCGGACAAGCTCTCGATAGATAGAGGTAAGAAGACGCAGATATTCCTTCACACCGCCGGCATCGGTAACGATATGGTTTGCCTTGAGGCACAGAGTGTCATGCTGAGAGCGGAAGATTGTAAGCTGAATCAGAGGATCATCATCTTGATTCAAAGGGGTCGACAGAAAACCAACAATATCCTGAGCCGGATTATTGGTTTTCACCAAGGCGCAAAGCTCAATACGATCAAGATCATCCCG
>JAZDIS010000375.1:0-4393 GCA_043804705.1 Pseudomonadota bacterium
GGAAGAAAGACGCGAGCTTGAGGCGCAGTTGCGGCAGGCTCAGAAAATGGAAGCCATCGGCACCCTGGCCGGGGGGATCGCCCACGATTTCAACAATATCCTGGCCGCGATTCTCGGCTATACCGAGCTGGCTAAACAGAAAATGATTCCGGAAAGCGAGCCGGACCACTGTCTTGCCGAGGTGCTGAAGGCTACCTACCGGGCAAAGGACTTGGTGCAGCAGATCCTGGCTTTCAGCCGCAAGGGTGAGCAGGAAATGAAGCCCATGTGCATACAGAGTGTGGTCAAGGAGGCGCTCAAGCTGCTGCGGGCCTCCATCCCTTCGACCATTGATATCCAACAGCGTATCGCGCCGGATTGCCGGCCCATTCTGGCCGATCCAACCCGGATTCACCAGATTATCCTGAACCTCTGCACCAATGCCTCGCACGCCATGGAAGCAACGCTGGGCACCTTAAGTGTGCTGCTCGAAAATACTTCCTTTGGGGAAGAGGAGGCGCAGGCCCGCGATCTGGAGGCGGGGGACTATGTTCTGCTGGTAGTGAGCGATACCGGGCAGGGCATGGGGAAAGAGGTGCTGGATCATATCTTTGAGCCGTATTTTACCACCAAGGAACAGGGCAAGGGCGCGGGGATGGGGCTTGCCATCGTGCATGGCTTGGTAAAGACCGCCAACGGCAAAATTTTCGTGACCAGCACCATCGGCCAGGGTACGACCTTCCGCATTCTCTTTCCCCAGGCTCTGGGCCAGACTGGGGAAGAAGCTCCCCTCAAAAAAAATATCGCCCCCGGGCAGGGCCGCGAGCGTATTTTTGTCATTGATGACGAACAGGTTATTGTGGCCATGGAGAAGATTGCTCTGGAGCGGCTTGGCTATCAGGTGCAGATTTTTGCCGACAGCGAGGAGGCGTTGGCCGTTTTTCGGGCCGATCCCCAGGGGTGTGATCTGGTTATCACCGACCAGACCATGCCGCATCTTTCCGGCATGGAACTGGCCAAGGCATTTTTAGAGATCCGTCCGGATCTGCCCATCATTCTCTCCACCGGCTACAGTTCCCAGGCTTCAGAGGAGGATGCCGCCCGGGCGGGAATTCGCCGCTTCATCATGAAGCCGGTGAACATTGCCCAGCTTGCGGCAACCATTCGGGAACTCCTGGATCAACAGTAGAAATTCCCCCGATTTCTCCCGCCTTTTTTCAAAGTGAAGATTTTTCCACTCTGTGCTATCTTGCGCCTGAAATTGTGCCCTGAAAGTAACTGCCCAGTAGCACCACATCTGCTTTGTCATCGGCCTGTTCATGTGCAATAGCACACTTCACAGGCCTCTTTCGCGCATCTGCGGCGCTACTGAACAGCTACAGGTGGGATGTTTTAGCCCTTTTTTTGGTTTTAGCTGAATAGTATATCCTTAAAATCTCTTGCCCAGATAAGGAGTTGTCCAATGAGTGTTGAGCCCAATAAAATCATCTATTCCATGGTCCGGGTCGCCAAGTTTTACGACAAAAAGCCGATCTTAAAAGACATCAGCCTTTCCTATTTCTACGGAGCCAAGATCGGCGTCCTGGGCATGAACGGTTCGGGCAAGTCGTCGCTGCTGCGGATCTTGGCCGGGGTGGACAAGGAGTTCAACGGCGAGACCCATATCTCCCCAGGGCTGACCGTGGGCTATCTGGAGCAGGAGCCTGTGCTGGAGGCGGGGAGAACCGTGCTGGACATCGTGCGGGAGGGGGCGCAGGAGGCGGTGGATCTGCTGGCCGAGTTCGAGGAAATCAACAACAAGTTCGCCGAGCCCATGGATGATGACGCCATGGATAAGCTCATCGCCCGGCAGGCTGTGGTGCAGGAAAAACTCGACACCTTGGATGCCTGGGATCTCGACGCCCGGCTGGACATGGCCATGGACGCCCTGCGCTGTCCACCGGGGGAGACCGAGGTTTCGGTGCTTTCCGGCGGCGAGAAACGGCGGGTGGCCCTGTGCCGGTTGCTCCTGAAAAAACCCGACATCCTGCTGCTCGATGAGCCCACCAACCATCTGGACGCCGAGACCGTCTCCTGGCTGGAGCAGCATCTCCAGCGCTACGAAGGCACGGTCATCGCCGTGACCCATGACCGTTACTTCCTCGATAACGTGGCGGGCTGGATTCTGGAGCTGGACCGGGGTCAGGGCATCCCCTGGAAGGGCAACTACTCCTCGTGGCTGGAGCAGAAGGAAAAGCGGCTGGCTAAGGAGGAAAAGGAAGAGTCCAAACGGCGCAAGACCCTGCAGCACGAGTTGGAGTGGATCCGCATGAGCCCCAAGGGCAGGCATACCAAGTCCAAGGCCAGAATCCAGGCCTATGAGGAGCTGTTGGGCAAGGAGGCGGAAAAGCGCACCCAGGATCTGGAAATCTACATTCCCCCCGGACCGCGCCTGGGCAAGATAGTCATCGAAGCCGAGGGGATCAGTAAATCCTTCGGCGACCGGCTGCTCTTTGAAGGCCTGACCTTCTCCCTGCCCCCCGGCGGCATCGTCGGGGTGATCGGCCCCAACGGCGCGGGCAAGACCACGCTGTTTAAGATGATCACCGGGCAGGATAAGCCCGACTCCGGCAGCATCCGTCTGGGCGAGGCGGTGAAGCTCGCCTATGTGGATCAGTCCCGCGATGTGCTGGACCCGGAGCAGACGATCTGGCAGGCCATCAGCGAAGGCCAGGAAACCATCACCATGGGCACCCGCGAGGTGAACTCCCGGGCCTATGTGGGCAGGTTCAACTTCTCCGGCACCGATCAGCAGAAGAAGGTGGGGCTCCTCTCCGGCGGGCAGCGCAACCGGGTGCATCTGGCCCGGATGCTTAAAGAGGGGGCCAATGTCATCCTGCTGGACGAGCCCACCAACGACTTGGACATCAGCGCCCTGCGCGCCCTGGAAGAGGCGCTGGAGAACTTCGGCGGCTGTGCCGTGGTCATAAGCCATGACCGCTGGTTTTTGGACCGGATCGCCACCCACATCCTCGCCTTTGAGGGGGATTCCCAGGTGCTCTGGTTCGACGGCAACTACTCCGAATACGAGGCCGACCGCAAGGCCCGGTTGGGCGATGCCGCCAACCAGCCCCACCGGATCAAGTACCGCCATCTGACCAGGGTTTAGGCTGAGGTCTGCCGGCCAGAGGTGTCATGAAAGCGAAGATTCCCGTCTTGATCTTTTTTTGCCTGTTGCACTGTGGCGCTTTCTGCCAGGACACGGCGGCGGAGACCACTTCCGGTTGTCACTGTTTTCAAGAGCGGGCCTTCAAGCCTGCCGACAGATTTGCGGCTGATGAGTATATCCTGGCTACCAGCTTCAACAGCTTGCTCTCCCGGTCGTTTAATCTCCCTAAACGCGATATTGTCATGCTGAAGATGCAAGGCGGGGTGGGGCAAAATGACCTGTTGATCACCCTGCAGGCCGCAAAAGTCAGCGGAACGGAACTGAAACATCTTCTCGGTCTCCGCGAGAGAAAATTCCCCTGGCAAAAAATTCTCTCGGAGTTGCTCCCTGCGGAAAAATTCAGGAACGACAAGGCCTTAAAAGGACTCCAGTCCGGAATTCCGGACACTGAGGCCGGTCAAAAAATTGCCGATCGCCTGCTTGTTGAATTTTTCCATGTCCCCGAAAAAGCCGTTTTGGCCTTGCGTGCCACAGGCCTCAATGAAAAAGAGATGGCCTTGCTGCTGATCTTGGATCATGCCGGGAAACTGCCTCCGCACGAAGGCGCGAGACAGCATGCACAGGAAGGAAAAAGCTGGAGTGAAATTGCCCATCAACTTGGCATTGAACCTGCGGATGCAGGTAAACTGATTATGGATTACCCGGCAAGCAAGCCGGGGGAATAAACCGCAAATTCCGCAGCATTAAGGGAAAAGACTGAGTTGTTGGCCAGCTTTCTTTTCTTTGTCCATTCGACGCCGTATAGCGTGCCTGGCACCTTGAGGTTCTGATTCAGGAGCAGGAGATCATCTCGGTAAACGTGGGCGATCACGATTCAGTGTATTGAGGGAACCGTCATATCCGTACTACCCTGGCAGCCTGAGAGACAATGCGCCCTTTAGCCAGCCGATTTCTTGACATCTCTTTGTAGTGTTGTTATCATATCCAACATGAAAGCCGAGCTGCTCCTGCACGAACGACTAATTTTTTCGGAAAATGCCTTTGCCGAGTTGATTGTCTGGCGCCTGCCGGCTCCCAAACCAGGAAGCCGCCATCGCTATAAATATCGCCTGGCACTGGTTGTGGACGACCATTGCGTACTCAGATACGACAATGAATCCGGCAAGGGCGACCATAGACATTTTGCAGGAAAGGAATTGTCTTACCCTTTCAGCACCGCCGAAAAGCTGCTCAAAGATTTCTGGAACGATGTGGACAACTGGAGGT
>JAZDIS010000376.1:0-3220 GCA_043804705.1 Pseudomonadota bacterium
CACCTATTTTGACGCCCTGGAGAAAAGCAAGATCGATGCGGTTGTGCATCCGGATATCCGGGAGCAAAAGTTCGCTGAGAACGGCACCTTTGTCTACACCGCAGAGGTGGATGTTAGACCCCAGTTTGAACTGACTGAGTATAAGGGTCTTGAGATCGAACAGACCGCGCTTGAGGTGACGGACGAGGAAATTTCCCAGGAGCTTGAGGTGCTGCGCAAGCAGATGGCTCCCCTGCAAAGCGTTGAAGACCGCGCCATTGAGAAGGGACACCTGGCCGTGGTTGATTTTCAGGGGTACCACAACGGCAACCCCATAAAGCAGGTGGTTGGAGAAAATTATTCGGTTGATGTAGGGTCCGGTCAATATGGAAAAGAGTTTGAAGAGAAACTTCTTGGCCTGAAAAAAGGCGAGGAAGCTTCTCAGGAAATAGATTTCCCGGCAAATTTCGCCAATCCGATCCTGGCAGGCAAGAAGGTGGAGTTTAAGATTAATGTCAAGGATGTCAAGGAAAGGGTGTTGCCTGCTCTTGATGATGAATTTGCCAAGGAGGTTGGGGAGGATTTTGCCGGCCTCGAAGCGCTCAGAGCCCATATCCGTGAAAAAAAGCTGCAAGCAAAGAATGATGCCCAGCGGGGCGATCTCACCGATAAGTTGATGAGGGTGCTGATCGAAGCCCATGATTTTGAGATTCCGCCCCGGTTGGTGGCCTATGAAATCGAGGCCATGATCAAAGAGCTGGAAAGCAACCTGGAGCGGCAGGGGATGACGCTGGAAGCTGCCGGGTTCAACAGGGATGCCCTGGTCGAACAGTATAAGCTTGCGGCTCAGGCACGGGTCAAGGGCGATTTCTTATTGAAGAAGATAGCGGAAAAAGAAGGACTCAAGCTGGAAAACGAAGACATCGATAAAGGCTTTAAGCGCATTTCCGAACAGTACAATATGCCGGTC
This sequence comes from Pseudomonadota bacterium, assembly GCA_043804705.1. Lineage (GTDB taxonomy): Bacteria > Desulfobacterota > Desulfobulbia > Desulfobulbales > Desulfurivibrionaceae > Thiovibrio. The sequence continues at coordinate 950 of JAZDIS010000376.1, forward strand.
AGCGAAGTGAAAAAATATTTTTCCAGCCGGGATGACCTGCTGCCATTCATGGCGGAACTGTTGAACGAAAAAATCTTAAGTTTCCTGCTTGATGCAGCCAAAATGAAAATCGTGTCCGCTGCCGCCCAGGGTGTGAGTGATTCCCAGTAATTTCTTTAAGGAGTATATTTATTATGAATCTCGTTCCCATGGTTGTTGAGCAGAGTCCCCGCGGAGAGCGGGCCTATGATATCTATTCCCGGTTGTTGAAAGAGAGGATTATTTTTTTGGGTTCTGCCATAAATGACGATATAGCGAATATAGTCATCGCCCAGATCCTTTTTCTGGAGGCCGATGATCCGGACAAGGATATCACCTTTTATATCAACGCCCCCGGGGGAGTTGTGACGGCCGGCATGGCTATTTATGATACGATGCACTACGTGAAATGTGATATCGCCACCCTGTGCATGGGGCAGGCTGCCAGCATGGGCGCGGTACTCCTTGCCGCCGGCACGGAGGGAAAACGGTATGCGTTGCCGAACTCCCGGATCATGCTGCACCAGCCCATGGGGGGCTTTCAGGGACAGGCCAGCGATATTGATATCCACGCCAAGGAAATTCTGCGGATGCGGCAGGCACTGAATTCTATTTTGGCGCATCATACCAAGCAAAAGCTCAAGAAGATTCAAATTGACACAGATCGGGATTTTTTCATGGGAGCCGATGAAGCCAAAGCCTACGGCATAGTTGATAAGGTGCTGGTGAAGCGGACGAATCCTGAAGAGGAGGGTGGTCATGGCAAAAGATCATGATGGCGTAGTGGAAGTAACCTGTTCCTTCTGCGGTAAAAGCCAGGACGAGGTCAAGAAACTGATTGCCGGGCCGACGGTGTATATCTGTAACGAGTGCATAGACCTGTGCAATGAGATCGTCACCGAGGACCGGCAGCAAGCGCTGGAATCGCAACTGGAGGTTTCGACCCTCAAGCCCCATGACATCAAAGCCCACCTTGATGAGTATGTGATCGGTCAGGAAAAGGCCAAGAAGGTTCTCGCGGTCGCGGTGCATAATCATTACAAGCGAATAGAAGCTCAGAGCAGCGGCGACGGCAGCGAGGTGGAATTGCAAAAAAGCAACATCCTGCTGGTCGGCCCGACCGGCTGCGGCAAGACGCTTTTGGCCCAGACCCTGGCGAAGATTCTCAACGTTCCTTTTGCCATGGCCGACGCCACCACCCTGACCGAAGCGGGCTATGTCGGCGAAGATGTGGAGAACATTCTGGTCAATTTGCTCCAGGCAGCGGATCACGATATCCAGCGGGCCAGTCGCGGCATCATCTATATCGATGAAATCGACAAGATTGCCCGGAAATCCGACAGTGCTTCCATCACCCGTGATGTCTCCGGCGAGGGGGTTCAGCAGGCCCTGCTGAAGATCATTGAGGGGACTGTGGCCAGTGTTCCCCCCAAGGGTGGACGCAAGCATCCACAGCAGGAATATATCAAGATTGATACTACCAATATTCTGTTTATCTGCGGCGGGGCCTTTGTCGGGCTTGACGGCGTAATAAAGCAGCGGACCGGCACCAAGTCCATGGGCTTTGGGGCCAAGGTCGTCGGTAAGCCGAAGAAGACGGTGGGAGATATCCTTGCCCAGGTGCAGGCGGAAGATCTCCTGCGTTTTGGTCTGATTCCGGAGCTGGTGGGGCGCCTGCCGGTGGTGGCGACCATGGAGGAATTGGATGAGGAGGATATGGTCCGCGTTCTCCGTATGCCGAAGAACGCCCTGACCAAGCAGTATGAGCGTCTTTTCGCCTTTGACAATATCCGGTTGCGCTTCACTGAGGGCGCGCTCAAGGCTATCGCCCAGCAGGCGATCAAGAGAAAGTCCGGAGCCCGCGGCTTGAGGACGGTCATGGAGCAGGCAATGCTTGATATCATGTACGAATTGCCCTCTAAGGAAAATGTGCGGGAATGCGTGATCAGCGAACAGGTGGTGCTGAACGGCGATTATCCGGTAATTTTGTACGATAATGATGCAGAAACAAAGAAAAGCGCCTGAGTCGGCGGGGCAGTCTTTTAACCCATCAAGGTTGTCTTGAACATTATGGCTGAATTTGATCCTGAGCAGGAAATTGCCTATCCGATGATGCCCTTGCGGGACATCGTGATCTTCCCCTATATGGTGGCGCCCTTGGTGGTTGGCAGGGAGCGCTCCATAAAGGCCCTTGAAGAGGCGATGGCCAAGCATTCCGAGATCTTTTTGGTAACCCAGAAAGACGCGGCGGAG
>JAZDIS010000377.1:0-5517 GCA_043804705.1 Pseudomonadota bacterium
AACCATGATTCAGCACGTGGCTTGAAGGCTTTTTCAAGACGTATTGCCATTTCGGGCATAATTGCGCCCCGCCCGGCAATTAATTCAATACCTCGGAAAGCGTTTTCCTGCTGATGCCAAGCTGCCCGGCAGTCTCTGTTATGGAAAGGCCGGGAGGTTTCAATATATCTTCCCGCAACACCTTTTTTATCAATTGATTTTTCGTTTGCCCTAGTCCTTCGGCAAGCTCCCGAAAGCCCTGTCGAAGGGTGCCCCTATTTACCAAAAATCAGGGCAGAATCAGCCCGCCGATCACCTCGCTGATCCCGGCAAGCCCGTTACCCGTCACATAACGGCCAAGGCCTTCGACGATCTCCTGGCTGGCGCGGGGATTGACGAAGTTCGCGGTGCCAACCTCGATGGCTGTGGCGCCCGCCAAAAGAAATTCCAGGGCATCCTCCGTCGTGGTGATGCCGCCGATGCCGATCACCGGAATCTTCACCGCCTGGGCTACCTGCCAAACCATGCGCAGGGCGATGGGCTTGATTGCCGGGCCGGACAGCCCCCCCACGATATTGGCCAGCCGAGGCCTTCGGCTGCTGACGTCAATAGCCATGCCCAGCAGGGTGTTGATCAGGGAAACCGCCTGCGCTCCGCCCGCCTCCACGGCCCTGGCTATCCGGGTGATGTCGGTGACATTGGGGGAAAGTTTGACGATCACCGGCAGGGTGCTGTGCGCGCACACCGCCCTGGTTACGGCCTCGGCCATTGCAGGGTCGGTGCCAAAGGCAACCCCGCCCTTTTTCACATTGGGGCAGGAAATATTGACCTCCAAGGCGCTGACCCCCTCAACCTCGCTGAGCCGTTGGCTTAGGCGCTGATACTCTTCCAGGCTGTCCCCCAGGATATTTACGATCACCCTGGTGCCGATTCCTCGCAGGTAGGGCATTTTCTCGGCGATAAAACGGTCAAGCCCCACGTTTTCAAGACCAATGGCGTTAAGCATGCCTCCGGCCGTTTCCACGATCCGGGGCGGAGGATTTCCTCGACGCGGTTCCAGGGAAATTCCCTTGACCACGACGCCGCCCAGATGGTGAAGATTGACGTAGGGCGCGAACTCCTTGCCATAGCCAAAGGTGCCGGAGGCGGTGAGCACGGGATTCTTGCAAACAAGGGAGCCGATGGTGATGCGCAGATCCGGTTGGGTCATAGCCAGGCAACCTCCTCCGCCTTGAAAACCGGGCCGTCCTTGCAGACATGAAGATAGGGGCCGGCCAGATCGGCCCGGGGTATCGCGCAGCCGAGGCAGGCGGAAATCCCGCAGGCCATCATGGTTTCCAGGGAAACCTGACAATCCCAGCCCTGTTTGCGGCATTGACCGACCACCCCCTTCATCATCGGGTGGGGGCCACAGGTGCATACCAGCCAATGGTCGCCGGAATCAAGGTGCTGCGGGAGAAGCTCGGCCACAAAGCCATGGTGGCCAAGGCTTCCGTCATCGGTGGCAAGATGGGTTTCCGTCACGCCGATATCCATGAAATCACGGGGAAGGGGGCCAAGTTCCGCAGCTGTCCGGGCGCCAAGCAAAACGATACATTTTGGCGGACTGGTTGTCCGCAGGATCTCTCTGGCGAGAAAATAGAGGGGGGCAATGCCCATCCCTCCGCCCACCAGACAGATCGTTTGCTTTCCGGCGAAATCAAAGCCGTGGCCCAGCGGGCCGGTCAGGTTCAGCTTCTGGCCGGGGAGCATTGCGGTGAGAATCCGGGTTCCCTTGCCGACAACCTTATACAGGAGCTGCACCTGCTGGTTGCCGATGGTCTGGTGAATGGACAGTGGCCGCCGGAGAAGCGGGTCGTAACAGGGGGAGGTCCGCACCATGACAAACTGGCCGGGCCGGGCGTTGGCCGCGATTTCCGGGGCTTTCAAGGTCAGACGGAATATTTCCGGGGTGAGTTGTTCCTGCCGGACAATCTCAGCCTGTTCTTCAAATTGGTTCATATTTAACTATCTGAAAATAAAGATTATTTTGTCTTTTGCCCAGGAAGGATCAGCGATAATACCCGCTCAAGATCATCGTGGGAATAGTACTCGATTTCCAATTTTCCCCGGGTGCCGCTCTGGATGATCCGCGCTTTGGTGTCCAGGTAATTGATCAGCCCGTTGGCCAGCGATTTGCAATAGGATTCGGGCAATTCATTTGCCGACTTCCTGGGCTGCTGCCGTTTTATCCCGCTGCCTGCCGCAGCCATTTTTTTCTGTTTCTGGGCCAAGGCCTCTGCCTGCCGAACACTCAACCCCTGCTCGACGATCTCATCTCTGACCTCGCGCATGGCCGTTTCATCGCCGACACTGAGCAGCACTCGCGCATGCCCCATGCTCAGGGTTCCGCGCGCCAGATCCTGCTTGGCAAAATCGGGAAGCTGGTTGATCCGCAGGGCATTGGCCACGGTGGAGCGCTCCTTGCCAACCCGTTTCGCCACCTCTTCCTGGGTCAGATGAAACTCCTTTACCAGGCGAAGGTATGCTTCCGCCTCTTCCAGTGGGTTCAGATCCTGGCGCTGGATGTTTTCGATGAGCGCCAGTTCAAGGCGATCAAGGGGGGTGACGTCTTTTACCAGGACAGGTACCTCGTCAAGCCCCGCCATTTTAGCGGCCCGCCAGCGCCGTTCTCCGGCGATAATCTGATAGCGGCCCTCGGCGCCATGCTCACACACCACCAGGGGCAGCAAAACGCCCTTTTCGAGGATCGAGGCCGAAAGCTGGGCCAAGGCCGTATCATTAATATCCTTGCGGGGCTGATCCGGGTTTGCCTCGATGAAGTCGATGGGGCACAAAAAGTATTCCCGGCCATCGGAACCGCCGGAAGGCAATAGGGCGTCAAGACCCTTGCCGAGAGCCGAGGCTGTTTTTTTACTCATGATTTCACTCCTTCTTTTGCCGCAACCCTTGGTTGCTTGCGCAGAAATTCTTTCCCGAGCTGCAGATAGCTGAGCGCCCCGGTTGAACGCTTGTCGTAGAGAATCGCAGCCTGTCCGTGACTGGGCGCCTCACTGAGCCGAATGTTGCGAGGGATCACCGTGTCATACACCCGGCCCTGAAAATGATTTTTCACCTCGGTGACCACCTGGTGGGTCAGCTTGTTGCGGCCATCGTACATGGTCAGCAGCAGACCTTCTATGGAAAGTGCCCGGTTGTACGAATTTTTCACCAGACGGATGGTCCGGACCAATTGACTCAATCCCTCAAGGGCAAAATATTCACATTGCAGGGGAATAAGAACCGTATCTGCCGCAGTGAGGGCATTGATGGTCAACAGGCCGAGGGAGGGGGGGCAGTCGATGAAGATATAGTCATAATCTCCACGAACAGAGGAAAGGACATTGCCCAGATAGCGCTCGCGCTTCACCGCAGTCATCAGTTCAACTTCGACCCCGATCAGGTCGATATGCGTGGGGAGAATAGAGAGTTTTTTCAACCCTGGCGCAGGCTGTACAACTTCCCGTGTTTCGGCCTCCCCCATATAGCAATGGTACAGATGGGTTCCGCCGTTGGCGCGGCTAACCCCCAGGCCACTGGAGGTGTTCCCCTGCGGGTCGGAATCCACCACCAGAACCTTTTTGCCCAGGAGCGACACCGACGAGGCGAGGTTTATTGCCGTGGTCGTTTTCCCTACGCCGCCTTTTTGGTTGGCCAAAGCCACAATTTTTGCGCCATCTCCCATGCTGAAAAAACCTCCACCGGGTGTGGGTTTCTGGCCGAGTTTCGCCAAATTTTTCGTCGCGGGCCACGGATGGGGACAAAAATACGGTCGAGCCGCCCACCTTGGTGGGCATAGTAACACACTCTCCAGAGGGAATCCGCTTAATTTTCACGACGGCACGCTTAATTTTTTGTTGGCCTCGACAGAAAAATGGCCCATGTTTCACGTGAAACATGGGCCATTTTATCTTTTAATTCTGGGTGGTTAATAGTGCGGCAACCAGTTCGGTGGTGCGTTCCATGTCCCGCAGGTCGATGGATTCTTCGGTGCTGTGCACATGGTCCATGCCGATCCCGATGATGGCGGTTTGCAGCCCTTTCCCGTTAAAAATGTTGGCGTCGCTGCCGCCGCCGGCCCGCTCGTAGCGGATTTCCCGCTGAAGGCCGGCGGCGGCTTTATCAACCCGTTGCAGGACAGAGGCGTTGCGCTCAATATGCATGGCGGGGTATTCAAGGCTGAGCTGAAAATCAAGGCGAGGCCAGACGCCCGCCCCGAGCTGCGCGCCAGGCTCAGGAGACCAATTGTCGATGGTGGCCTGGACCGTCTCCTTGATCTGTTGGGAAAAGACAGCGAGTTTTTCCGGAGAGTGGCTCCGGACTTCCCCTTCCACCAGAACGCTCTCGGGGATAATGTTTGTCGCCGTGCCCCCGGCGATGCGCCCGATATTGGCGGTGCTTTCATCGTCAAGACGGCCCAGGGGCAGGGCGGCAAGGCAACGGGCCGCAAGCTGAATGGCGTTGATGCCCCGTTCCGGGTGCAGACCGGCATGGGCGGCCGCGCCGGTGACGGTGAAGTGAAAATGGTTGGCGGCCGGGGCGCCGATAATGAGCAGATCCACCCCGCTGCTGTCCAAGGCGTATCCTTCCTTGGCGCGGAGCAGGGAGAGGTCCAGGGCCTTGGCGCCGCGCAGACCGACCTCTTCGCAGGTGGTGAAAACGAGATCGAAAGGCAAATGCGGGAGGCCCGCCTCTTTGATGGCCCGAATGGCCTCAAAGAGTATTGCAATGCCGGCCTTGTCGTCCCCGCCGAGGATAGTCTCACCAGCACTGGAGAATCTGGTGCCCTCCCGCACGACCTTCACTCCCCTGGCTGGCTCCACGGTATCCAGGTGACAATTGAAAAAAATCGCTTCCCCGGGGAGGTTGCCGGGGAAGCGGACAACCAGATTATTGGCGTCAGAGCAGGTTGCCTTGGCCGACTCGTCCTCGGCGATAACGGCCTCGGGAAACTCTCGCCTGACGAGGTCTTTGAGAAACATGGCCAGCCTGGCCTCTTCGCCGGAGGGGCTGTCAATGGAACACATGGCGGTAAAAATCTGGGCAAGGCGTTCGCTGTTGATATTCATACACCACCTCTATTTACTTGTTGCAATGCAGAATAAAGTTTCCTATTATTAGGAATAATTCTCAGAAAGTGCGCTGCATCCGGAAAATTTGCCGGAGTTTTGTAGGGACCGGAAAAGAATAATGCACCTGTCGCGGCCAGGCGAGAAAATTATCTCGGAAACAAGGGCCCAAAGCGCACCGGGAAGAGGCGTAACACAAAATATCCGGCAGGACGAACGTCTCGTCGTGCAAAACGTAGCCATCCAACAATGATACCGGAGGTGAACAGTATGGCAATATTCAAATGTGAAAAATGCGGGGCAAGCAAAGAAGGCAGATGCAAACCAAAAAAATGTGCCGATTGCGGCGGTAGCGATTGTATGATCAAAAAAGAGGAAAAACCCTCGGGTTGCGGGTGCGGCTGCAAGGCAAAAAAATAACCACCTCGCA
>JAZDIS010000378.1:0-2083 GCA_043804705.1 Pseudomonadota bacterium
GGCATGATCAACGGGTTGTCGCGGGAGCAAATGGCCACCCTGCTCAGCCAATCGGGGATCAATCCGGAAACCCGGGCGGAACGGCTGACTATTGAGGATTTTGTCCGCCTGACCAACGCCGTGGCCGCCTGCTCCCCGGGCTGATTCCGTGCGAGATTTTGTTTTTCACAACCCGACCCGGATCATCTTCGGCCAGGGCGCCCTTGCACAGACAGGCGGGCAAACCGCGTCCGTCGGCGCTAAGGCCCTGCTGGTTTCCGGCCGGCAAAGCCTGAAAAAGCTGGGAGTTTACCAGACGGTCCTGCATTCCTTGCGCCAGGCCGGAATCGAAGTTCTTGAGCACGAAGGCGTACAGCCGAACCCAATTGTAAGCCATGTCCACAAAGGCGTTGCCCTTGCACAAAAAAACGGAGTCGGGGTTATTGTCGCCGTGGGGGGCGGCAGCGTCATTGACAGCGCCAAGGCCATCGCGGCCGGAGCCATGGCAGGCCACGATGTCTGGGGATTTTTCAAGGGGAAGAAAAGCATCAAGGATGCCCTTCCGCTTATCGCCCTGCCGACAATCGCCGGATCAGGCTCTGAAATCAACAACGGCATGGTGCTCACCAACGAAGCGACCGGGCAAAAGATCGGTATCGGCAATCGGCATCTTTTCCCCAGAATCGCCATTTTGGACCCGGCCGTCACCTTCAGCGTTCCGCCGTCCACCACCGCCTTCGGGGCCGTGGACGCCTTCAGCCATCTGCTTGAGTTTTACCTGAATCGCGAAGAATCCTTCTCCCCCTTGCAGGATCATTACAGCACCGGACTCATGAAAACACTGATGGCCGCCTGCGAAGCTGCCTTGGCCAACCCCCTGGATTACCAGAGCCGCGCCGAACTCATGTGGGCAAGCTCCTTGGCCTTAAACGGTATCAGCGCCGCAGGGCTGGGCCGGGTCGGCTTTCCCTTCCACCTGATCGAACACTCCCTCAGCGCCCTGCACGATATCCCCCACGGCGCCGGACTCGCGGCCATCCTGCCGGGGGCCATGGCCTTTATGGCCAGGAAAAATCCGACCCGCCAGGCCCTTTTTGCCGCCCAGGTTTTTGGGGCGCACGAGACGGATCAGCACCTCCTTGCCCAAAAAGGGATTCGTCTTTTCAGCCGATGGTTGCAGAAAATAGCGGCCCCAACCTCACTCGCCGATCTGGGCCTCTCGCAGAAGGATATCCCTGCCCTTGCCGCCAACACCAGAGCCCAGGCACGACTATGGCGACTCAGCGAGTATTGCCCGGAGATTGTCGAGGCAATTCTTTGGGAATGTTTGTGATGGTAAATTTTCCGGCAGGGCCTGCGTATTCAACCAGATCCGCGGTCAAGGAACCGATGACGATCCTCGCCTGAATCCTGGTGGGGATTCGCCAGGCGTCATCGGTGAGCCAGACAAGAGGATCTCCTATCTTTTCATACAGCCCCTTGAATTTCAGATGCGGCTGAACCTTGATGGTGTTTTTCCTTCCCAGCACGCTCTCCTGCTCTTCCTTTCCCTCTACGGTTACAACCACCTCATGCCGCTTTTTATCGGCAAAGGTAGGGACGATCATCGGGGCTTCCCCGGCAAAAGACAAAGCCCGCATAAGGAAAAATGAGGAAAATTCGTTATGCATCGGGCCATCAACCTGATATATATCGGCTGGTTCATCATTTTTACGGTAGGACACGCGAAAATTCTTCTGGTCATACTTGCTAATCTTGCTGTTGACGCGACGCCCCTCATTCTGCTGCATTTCATGACGGTTTGGCAAGCGCATCGGCCCCTGCACGATGGTGCGGAAATAGTCCTCCACCGGATAAAATACCGCAAGCAGCCCCGCGCTCCTGGCAGTCACTTCCAGGACAAAGGTTTCCTGGCTGTCGGCAATTTTGCCGACCTGCATGACGAGTTCTCCCGCCGTTATGCCAAGCCAGCTCACGGTATAGCGCAAGGTCTCCCCTCCCGCATAGGCTGTTTGCAACAGCGCCTCATCCGGTTTGGTTCCAGGATTTGCCATCTCGGTTGCGCGAGGAGAGGGAGCACGCACAACAAGATAACCCTCGGCGT
>JAZDIS010000379.1:0-4652 GCA_043804705.1 Pseudomonadota bacterium
TGCCCTCCCCGGCTCCCCCTGAAATTACATCGACTGCGACGGGGCTTTATGCTTTTTGGCCGGCGTCGTCTCTACCTTTTTTTCGCTGGCGGTATTAGGGCCTGTTGGCTCGGGACCTGGCGAACGATGATCTTCTCGATCTGGCGTTTTTCCTGGTCGGTCGCTCTGGACCAGATTGAGTGGAACGTCTCCGCTGCCTTGATCATCATTGGATCCGGCCTGCTCTTCTGCCAAGCAAGCCCGAAAATGCCGGCCGAAATCGCAGAGGTCAGCAACATCGCGAGGAGGCACATGACGAAGTATTTGCGTACCGTGGGGATCTGCGATAAGTCCTTGCGTATCGCTGCCCGCTCGTTGGCCACGGCCTGCGTCATCTGCGTCGCCACCTGCTGCATGGATCTCTCGACCTCCCGCCGCACGCCCTTCGCGGCGGCTGTCATCTGCGCGGCTGCCGCTCTGGACTCGGCTGTCCCGGCCCGCAACTGCTCCACCAGGGCAGCTAGGGACTCCATGGCTTTGCGGGTGATCATCGCGTGATCCGTCGCCTTCCCGAGTCGCTGCCGCAGCGGCTCGGTCTGCGTTACGATCTCCTGCGCCGCCTGCTCCGGCAGCGCCTGTAGCAGCCACAGTATCTTTTCCCCCTGCTCCGCTGTCAGCGGAAGCGAGTCCGACTTTTGTGGGGGCTGTTGCAGCGGAGGCATTTCCACCAGCTTCAGGGGCTGTTGTGCCTCCTTGTGCTCCGGATCTATCAGGAACTCGATTTCCTCTATTTGCTGGTTCATTTTTTCGATCATGCTCATGATGACTCATCTCCTCCGCTGGCAACGTATAACTGGATTGCACCTCTTTGTTTTGCGGGGCTGGCCCGATGGAATCCGTTACCGTTGGTCCACCATGTTTTTCGCGCCAGGCGGCAAGCTCGCCTAGATCCTCGGCAGTCGGCTCATAGCCTTTGATCTTGAGCCCCATTTGCGATCCAAGCAGCCAGGCCTTCCGGCGAAATTCATCCTCTCCGGATACTTCCAGTGGGGATCCAAACTTTTCCGCCGCAGTCGTCAAGCCGGCCCGGATCGCCGCATCGCGGCGGGACATCATGATGATTTGGTTTTCTTCTTCCCTAAACACCACCCAGCCGCTGCAACGGCTGGTCCATGAACCATCTGCTTGACGCTGGTAATATTGCTCTCTGGCTTTCTCCGGGGCAACTTGCCCCCGGCCGCGGTAAAGATCCGGCCGCTCATCCTGCATCAGACCGGCGGGGCCGATCCCGCCTGCAACCCCTGCTGCGGTGGCCTCTAGTCGTAGTCGGGCAACCAATTCGGCATCTTGGTCCGCATCGAAATGGGTGTCTGCCGCAATTCGCTGCCACTTATAGGCCTTACCGAGAGATGACCCGGAAAAAGGGTCTCCGCCCTCTACCAGCCGAAAGGAAACGCCCCCGACCTGCCCGGATTTGCCGTTCGGTAAAACCTGGACCTTTTTTTCCTGGAGCCGGGATACAAAGGTGAGAAAATCTGGGCAATCTTTGCGAGCTGCATCGATTTTTTTCTGGAGGATCACCCGATCCGGCACTTTCCCGGTTCGGCGATAGCGGCCGACCTCCCCCTTTGATAGTGATTTTTTTTCGCCGCCCTCGTCAAAGCCTGGGGTGAGCTGCAATCCATGCACTTTTTCCATGTCTTGGGTGACTTCGATAGCTTGCCGGACATCATTTTTGCCGTGCCAAACTGAAGCATTGAGGCTCACACGGGAAACAACCAGGTGGATGTGATCGTGCTCTTGGTCCGTGTGGCGCACGCAATGCCACTGCCGGGCATCAGGATCAAGGCCCATTCTGGCAAGAAAGTCCCTTGCGATTTCGGCCCATTTTTCGTCTGGCAGCCTTTCCCCAGGAGGTAGCGACAAAGAACAATGCCAAACCGGTTTTTTGATGTCGGGCCGCAGTTGCCGCGAAACCGCAAACTGGCGGGCCAGATCGCGGGGATCGGTACCCAGCTCATTGCCGGCGCCGCTGACCGGAACAGCACGGCCCGGGTGATTGTCCTCGCCTGGACCATAGATATAATTAATCACGCCACGGAATCCGTCACCCCGGCTAATTTTGGCTTTCATCGGCAACATCTCCGGATTCGTAGATGGGCGGCAGGAAAAGATCCTGGCCCAGCAGCCTGCGCCGAAACTCCGCGAGTGTATGGGATATTTCCTCAATCTCGGGTGCCGTCCCGGCCCCAAGCCCGGCAAGATGTAATTGATGGGCAATCTGGTTGAGGTTGGCGCTTACACGTGCGAGATCCATCCACGCCTGCTGGTTAAGGACTGGCACCACCAGCCGTCGAGGAGCTGATTGACCAAGCCCTGCAGCTCGCAAAAATGAAGGGATAATGTCTGTGCCGCCGGCGCGATCCGCAAGTTTGTCCAGCTCTTTATCTCGCACAAAAACGGTGATTCGGTGAGAGCGCTTTGCGGCCGGACCCAAAGGAGCCGGGCCTCTCTTTTTTTTAGATTTTTTGGACGTTTCCATGACGTTTTTCTCCTTTTACACTGGGATGTATAACCGGCTGCAACCGGACCCTTGCCTTCCAAAATTGGCAATGTATAACCAGGTGCAACCTGGTGTGTTATAAGGGGCAAGCGAAGCGCCGCCCCTGCCTTTTCCCCCTGTCCATCGGCAGGGGGCAAGGGAACTCGGTGCAACCGAGTTATACCTTGCTCCCTGCCCAATCTTTGTCTTTGCCCGCGATCATGACTACTGCTCTCCGCCACTCACGCCCGAGCCGCCTGGTCGGATCGTGTTGCCACCACTTGCAGCTTTGATCGTATTTTTTGCCTGCCCGGCTCCTACAGCTCCCAAACCCTGGCCCATCTCCCGACCGCCGGAATAAATGGCATTGATCGTGCGTTCGTCTTCTTGCCCGCCAATTTTGCCGACATGCCCACCGACCCAAGCAAGGACCTCATTGGGGAGGTGGTGAATCAGGGAAAAACAACGGGAGATTAGGAGGTAGGAGAGATAACAAAAGATGATCAAGGTGGCGAAAAACGCCCCGACAGAGGCCCAACCGGAGAAAGCAAAGGAGGAAGACCCGTAGAGGACAGACAAAGAGTATTTAAGGAATTCTCCCAGGATATTCACGAGTAGCCAGCCTGAGACCAGGCCGATCACCATCAGGACCGGACGAAAAAGAACATTCAGAAAAAACATGAAGCCGTGGGCGGTTTTTTGCCCCAAACCCTCGCCCTCTGTTTCCAGGTGTGCCAGCATCCACAGCGGCGCACCGACTACTGCCTCGACAATCACAATGAAATAGCTGATTACCCCGCCGCACCAGAGAATAAATGGCAGGAAAGGCAGCAGGTAGGCCATGGCTAGGCCGATTATGAGTAAAATTTTGAACAAAGCAGGTAGCCCGAGAACCTGCAGGACGTCACCCCCGCCGGCTACCGCCAGGCCACCAGCAACACCCAAACCTATTCCTGCCGCGCCGCTCAGGGAATAGCCTAGTCGGGTAATGCCGGTCATCAGATCTTCTTCTCCGCCGGTCATCAGATTCATCGCGGCTCTGACTCCAGCTGATTCCATGGAATCTCCAAAAACCTTCGCGAAATCGAAATCCACCAAGTTTTTGATGGTAGACAGCCAGCCTTTGACCATCCCTGCCCCCACGGAGATGCCTTGCTCTACCAGCCCCCCCTCCCGCATGGTCACCGGCATGATTTCTGCGCTGGCCGCATCCATTATCTCCCTGTTGACACTAACTATTTTCAAAAAAATAGCGCCGGCATAGAGCCATGATGATCCCTCTTGTTGCATGAAAGAGGCAAAGCCATGCCGACTTTCCATGCTGGCTTCGGCCAAAGCGCCACTAATCTGTTGGGTGTAGGAATTTTTGATGGTGGCTAGGTCAGCAGGATTCGGTGCCTGTCCCTCCAAGGCCAGGGCTAGAGAAAGAGGATGCAGAGCACCGCTCATGGCCTCCAAGGCATTTGCCTGAGCCAGAGATACAGCTTGGTGATCAAACGGAGGCAGCGCTGCCAAGCCCTGCGGCCCATTAAAAATATTCGCACTCTGAGATTTTGGATGCACTTGCACTCCGCCGCACACATCCTGAAAATATCCAGCCTCCTGAGAGCCAAAAACCAACTTTGAAGTGGCACCCTGTGAAACTAAATTTCCGATTTCCTCAAAAAAAACAGGGGGCTTGCCGGTTTGCGAGTGGTCCTGGAGTTGTTGGATATTGTGCTCGATCGCGCACACTTGGGCTGAGATCAAGGCCTCCAGAGCGGCATCTTTCCCGGCGGCCTCGGGATTAACGAGAACGAGGTTTTCAACGTGGCTCAGCATGTGTTGCCAGCCCGCTTGCCAACTGAGGTTACCGATACCGATTCCCACGACCATCCCGAAGATCATCAAGGCCTGCGGAAAAGACCAGCCGCCGAAAAGGGGCACCAGACCAAAAATACCGTAGATAATTCGGATAGGATACCAAATTGAAGATTGCCGACTCCCCAGGAATTTTCCTTCGACGGCTGTGTGCATGACGCCCGAGATAATGCCAAACACGACCATCAACACTGCTACAGAGAAAACTGCCATGCTGAAAATCACGGACATTTCGGAGAGCGGGGAAGCTGTGCCTGTGAGGATACCCGGC
>JAZDIS010000380.1:0-4792 GCA_043804705.1 Pseudomonadota bacterium
TCGATATTTCTGAAAGCCTGTTCGAACATGGGGGCATCCTAACCCGCCATCCCAGCCAGCACCTTTTTCACCACATTGCCGTCCGCGCTCTTGCCGAAATGCTTCATGATCGGGCCCATGGCCTGCATGGCGTTCTTGAACTGGGAGAGGTCGATGTTTTCCTTGGCCCAGGCGGTGATCTCCTCTTCCGTGGCCATCTTGGGCAGGTACCGTTCCAAAATCTCCAGATATTCGGAGCTGGTCTCTTTTTTGTACTCCAGGGTTTGCCGTTCCGACTTGCACAACCCCATGATCAGGCTGATGATGTCGTCGTCGGTGATCTCGTCGTCCCGCTTGGCCCGGGTGCTCTTTTTGCCGCTCTCCAGGGTGATGGGGGCGGTGATCTTGGTGGGGAACTCGCTGATGATGATGCGCAGAGCGCCCTTCACCGCCTCGTCCTTGCTCAGCATGGCGCTCTTGAGGTCGCTTTTCAGTTTGGCCAGCAGGGTCACGCCCGAGGCCGCGTTCCAGCCGGATGGTGTTTCAGTGCTCATTTATATTTCCTTGTCTGGTTGGTGGTGCTTAGCTGAAGATGATCAGCAATGTGGCGCCGAGCAGCAGGAGCAGCGGGCCGTTGGCGATATAGACCACATAGACCACGGGGTATCTGGAGCCGAGGATCTCTTTAAGCCGCGCCCGGTTGCAGAGCCTGGGGATCCAGAAGGCCACGGAGATGACAAGCCCTACAAGGGCGAGGACAAGGCCGATGGTGGCGAAAATGGTGTGCATGGTGCGCTCCCTGGCCTATTCGGCTGCAATTTCGGCGATGCGGTTGGTTATGATGGTCTGGCAGGCGGCAGCCCGAGCCATGCCTGGCTCGTTGCCTTTCTGCTCATAGTACATCTGGCTGAGTTCCAGGGATTCCAGGGCACGTTGCAGGTTTTTAAGCTGGGCCCCGGCCGGGTCTTGTTGCCAGAGGGCGATGGCCTCTCGTGCCTGGTCTTCGTTGTTGATATTCATGAGGCACCGTATTGTACAGTTTTTTCCCGCGTTTCGGGGCGATTACACCTTATAAAACATGTCCTTTTCCGCCCCGCACTTGGGGCAGACCCAGTCATCGGGCAGCTCGGTAAAGACGGTGCCTGGCTCGATGCCGTGTTCGTAATCTCCTTCCGCCGGGTCGTAGACATAACCGCAGGGGCATTCATACTTGTCCATAATGTCTCTCCTTTTTGGGTTCTCGGATACTCAAGGGACGGATCAGTCCATGTTTCCATGTCCTCTTCCCAGGGAACAGTAATTACTGTTGGCGAAAAATCCACGGAAAAAAAGCGGGGGGAATCTTTTTTGGAGCGGAGATGATGGGGGAGAAAAATCCGCCTCGGTAAAGTTAGTGTTTATAGCCGTCCTGATGGCCGGCCTTTTTGGCTTCCTTGTTTTTGTACATGTCCCGGTCTGCCCGGCGGAGGAGCTCGTCGATGGAGCAGGGGGCCTGATGTGCGTAGCGCCCCACTCCGACACTTAGGGAGAGCGGATATTGCCGGGTCGTCATCCTGTTGGTTTTCTCGATACTTTCGTTCAGGCGGTTGAGAATGATTTCCTTGTGGCCCAGCGCCGAGTTGTCGGTGCAGAGGATGACAAACTCGTCCCCGCCAAGCCTTGCGACAACGTCGGCCAGCCGGAAGGTATCCCGGAGCAGGGTGGCGGCTTCAAGAATGGCCTGATCGCCGACGTTGTGCCCCAGGGTGTCGTTGATCCATTTCAGGTTGTCAAAATCGGCATAGATGAGCAGGAGGTCGGTTTTGTCGCGCAGGCTGATCGTGATCAGCTTGTCGGCCAGGGTCATGAAGCCGCGGCGGTTCAAAAGGGAGGTAAGCTCATCGGTCAGGGCGGATTCCAGCAGCTTTTCTTCCATTTTCCTGCGTTCGGTGATATCGGCGAAGGCGACCACCGCGCCCAGGAGTTCATAGTTTTCCACAATCGGGGTGGAGGTGTAGCGGACGGGAAAATTTGCCCCGTTCTTCCGCCAGAAGGTTTCGGTTCCTTGCCTTATAAGGCCGTCCTGGCTGACTGCGCAGATAGGATAGTCATTATCCGGTTCTCCCCCAGGCTTGCAAGTGTGGACGATCTTCCGCAGGTTGCCGCCCACCAGCTCATGCTGTTCATAGCCGAGAAGGGCAAGGGCTGCCGGGTTGACAAAGGTGACGCGGTTTTGGTTGTCAAGGCCGAAGATCCCTTCGCCAACGGCATTGAGAATGCGCTCCTGCTGGCGGCGCAACAGTTCAAGTTCCTGGGTGGCCCTGATCTTTTCCGTGAGATCCCGCATGATGGCGATGATAAAGGCGTGCGTCTCATCTTTGCTGGGAAGAAAATGGATGGCGATCATTTTGCCGTTGAGCAGGAGGGGCTCGGTTTCGTCGATGATCACCGGGGCTTGGCCGGGGGCGCTTAGCAGGGCGCGCAGTCGTTCCCGATGCTCCCCTTGAAAAAGATCAAAAAAACTGGAGGCCAGCAGATCCTCCTCCCGCAGGCCGCATAAGGCAAGGGCGGCACCGTTGGCCTGGAAGATCCTGCCGTCCGGGGTGAATTCCACCACCCCCTCGGGCAGGCTGTTGAAGATAATTTCATAGTGCCGCTTGGAAAACAGCAGCTCCGAGGTGATATGCCGTTTGTACAGCTCTTCTCCGCCGAGGATTTTACCCTTCAGTTCATGGAGGGTGCCGTTGTCGATATGCTCGATGACCCGGGTGATATGCACCCCGGTATTCTTGAGCGGCCCCTTGACGATGCAGGCATCGGCCCCGAGCTTGAGGATATTACATTTATCCTCGAGCTCCGTGGCCGAGTAGATGATGATATGGATCTGTTTCAGCTCGGGCCGGCTGCGGATAACCTGGCAGAGTTTTTCCCCGTTGATGTTGGGCATGATCAGGTCGGTAAAAACGATGTCCGGTTTTACCTTTTTGAGAACCTCTAGGGCCGCAAGCCCGTCTTCGGCGGCGATCACCTCGTGGCCCTGCTTTTTCAGCAATTCCACCAGCATTTTCAAGGTAACAGGATGGTTGTCCACCACCAAAATCGTTTTCATGGCGTCTCGGTATCAAGTATCCGTAGGGTTTATCCGCAGGGGCAGCAATGCCTTTTATAATGGAAAAACCGTAAACAGCAAGAGGTTTGGCTTGCGATCTCCGGGTCGAGCAGAGAATACAGACTACTCCGTATTCCGTCAATGACCCTGGAGGGCGAGGAGGATATCCACACCAACCGCAACAATGGACAGAATAAAGATGAACAGGTAGTTGAGGTTTTCCTTGGATTTGATGATGGAGGAGAGCACATAGGCGATGAGCGCCCGGTCTTCGCCGGAGATCTCGCCCGGGCTCTGGATTTTTTCCAGCAGCCGGTTGGCGCGGATGGCGGTTTTCCGTTTTTCGGAAATATGGTAGCGGTAGGCGAAAAAGAAGATATAGCCGAAGACCCCGAAATACCAAACCGGCCGCAGAAGGGCGGGGCTGAAGGTGTTGATGATGGTCAGCAGCCGGAAGGCCACGGCGGAAAGCAGGCCGATCACCAGAAAGAGGTAAATGACAAAAGGCGGCACGGTTTTGGGTATGGTGGTCATCTGGATGTTCCGGATATGTGAGTTAAGGAGGCGGGAGTCTATGCCGTTTTGCCTGCGGTGCCGCTGAGTTCGCTTGTGTGGGGATCCGCAGGTTTGCGGGGGGCTATCCGGGAATCCTCGGCCAGGATGTGCTCCAGCACCCAGACGTGCATCAGGCGCTTGAATTTGTATACCAGCGCATCCAGATTGCCGCTGTGTTTCATGATGGCGTTCATCTCGGCGATGATCTGTTCATGCAGTTTTTTGTGGTCTTCATACTGGGGATAGTCGAGCTGGACCATGTACTCTTCCTCGTGCCGGAAATGGGTTTTCGCATAGTCGTAGAGCGCAACGATGTCTCCCTTTACCCGTTTCAGATTTTCACCGCTTGCGGCAAAGGAGGTGATATCGTTGGCCAGCTCGACCAGCCTCTGGTGTTCGGCGTCGATCTCCGCGTTGCCGATGCTGTATTTATCGCTCCAGACAAATTCGCCCATGCAGATGGTCTCCCTTGATTCTTGTTGAGTGAGAAGCTTCATTGTATGGCGGCGAGACGAGGAAAAGCAACCAGTAAAATCAAGGCTGCGCAGCGGAAAAGGGGAGGTCGCCCAACAAGATGATATTTGCAATCCAAAACGGTATGTGCTAATCCTTTTGACTTTCCGGCGCTGTTTTTGCACCTGCGTCCCAACTCCAACGGCGCCTTTTTTAATGAGAATTCAGAGACTGTCGATCCAGGCATAACGACGAAGGAAAAAATATGGCCACCCAAACGATTATCTACACGGAAGTTGATGAAGCACCCGCGCTGGCAACCTATTCCCTGCTCCCGATTCTTCAGGCCTATACCAAGGGCTCGGGTATTTCCGTGACAACACGGGATATCTCGCTGGCCGGGAGAATCATCGCCAACTTTCCGGAAAAGCTGAGCGAGAGCCAGAGAATCCCCGATGATCTGGGGGAATTGGGCCGGCTCGTCAAGCTGCCGGAGGCCAATATCATCAAGCAGCCCAATATCAGCGCTTCCATCCCGCAGTTGCAAGGGGCGATCAAGGAGCTGCAGGAGAAAGGCTATGCTCTCCCGGATTATCCGGAGGCGCCGAAAACCGAGGCTGAGAAAGAACTGCAGGCCCGATTCGCCAAGGTCTTGGGAAGCGCGGTCAACCCGGTCCTGCGGGAAGGAAACTCCGACCGGCGGGCGGCTGCGTCCGT
>JAZDIS010000381.1:0-4950 GCA_043804705.1 Pseudomonadota bacterium
ATGACCGGTTCAACAAAACCAACCTGCTGGCCCTGGCCAAGGCAGGCAAGCCTGTCCTCTGCCAGGGCTGCCACCCGGATCCGATGCTGAATGCCCCCGGCAAACCGGGGCTGCTCAACCTCTCCGCCTCCATCCACGGCTTCCATGCCAACTTCCTGAGCGGCCGGGGCGCCGAAGCCTGCGCTCTCTGTCATCCCAGCAACCCGCAGGGCGCCACCCACTTCCTCCGCGGCGTCCACCACGAGGCCGGGCTTGACTGTACCAGCTGCCACGGTGCCTTGGAAGATCACGCCCTGGCCCTGCTTCTCGCCGAAAAAAAGGCGGGCAAACCCGGGGCGGCTCGGCTGATGCAACACCTCAAACCAAGGGCAACAGCAGCCCTTGCCGGAATACAGCCGCGCACTCCCTGGCTGCAGGAACCGGATTGCCTTACCTGCCATGTAAACTTTGCGCCGCCGGAGGCAGACAGCGCTTTTGGCGTCTGGACCGCCGGGGCCGACACCCTCTACCGCAACCGGCACGATGACTCGGGCAGCATCCAGTGCGCCGCCTGCCACGGCAGCCCCCATGCCGAATATCCCGCCTCCAACCCTTACGAGAGGGAGCGGGACAACTTCGGCCCCAGGCAATATCAGGCCAACCCCTACCCGCTGGGCGCCAACCGCAACTGCAAGGTTTGCCACACCATCGACATGGACACGGACCTCCACCACCCCAACTCCCTGGGCATGATGCGCAACACCCGGGAATAGCCACGAGGCCAGGCCTTTTTCCCGGCCTTTCTACTCCTCTCCCGGCGCCCCACTCTTTTACAATTGAGAGTGGGGCGCTGCCGTTCCGGGCGGCATCCTCTCCGCCTCGTCTCCCCCCGGAAACCCCCTGACCAGAGCCGAAAGGGTTCGACTGCGGACCAGCCTTGGCCAAAGAAAAACAGGAGCAGAGCGAAAAGTTCGGCAAGTATAATTTTATTGTATAGCCTAAAAAAGATAATTGACTTCTTAACCAGGCCTTTTTATTATTGCCCCTCGTCCGCAGCAATCATGACCCAGCATCAAGGAGAACACGCATGCCAACCATTCTGCTCCGCGAAATGCAAAAAGACCAGTCAGGCACCATCACCGCGGTCAAGGTCGGCGGCGAGCTTGGCCGGCGCATCCGCGACATGGGCATGGTTCCCGGCACCCGGATCACCATCATGGGCCGGGCTCCCCTCTATGATCCGGTGGCGATCAGAATCATGGGCGGCACCCTGACCCTGCGCAACAACGAAGCGGATCACATCGAGGTGGAGGTTGCCGGCTCCGAGGAGAACCTGTAATGGCAACCATCACCATCGCCCTGGCCGGCAACCCCAACGCAGGCAAGACCACCCTCTTCAACACCCTGACCGGCGCCCGCCAGCATGTGGGCAACTACCCCGGCGTCACCGTGGAAAAAAAAGAGGGCGGGTACACCTTTTCCTCCGGCGAGCAAGCCTCGATCATCGACCTGCCCGGCACCTACTCCCTCACCGCCTACTCCATGGAAGAGGTGGTGGCCCGCGACTATCTGGTGCAGGAAAAACCCGAGGTGGTCATCAATATCACCGACGCCTCCAACCTGGAACGCAACCTCTATCTTTCCACCCAGTTTCTCGAACTCGGCGTGCCCATGATCATCGCCCTCAACATGATCGACGTGGCCCAGGATCGCGGCATCAGCCTTGATGCGCAAAAGCTCGCTGGTCTTCTCAAGGTGCCGGTCATCCCCATCGTTGCCCGCTCCGGCAAAGGAACCCCCGAGCTAATGACCGCAGCCCTGGAGCTGGCAAAAAAGAACGCCCCCTGGGATCCCCTGCACATCTCCTACGGAGAAGACGTTGACCTCGCCCTGCAAACCATGGCGCAACGCATCACCGCCGCCGGGTTCATGACGGACAACTATGCCCCGCGCTGGCTGGCGCTCAAGTACCTGGAAGGCGACAGCCAGATCCGGGAAAAGGGGCGCGCGTTCAATCCGGCCATGGACACGGAACTTCAGGAGATCGTGACCAAGGTCTCCGGGCACCTGTACAAGACCATGGAAACCTATCCGGAGGCCATCATTGCCGACCACCGCTACGGCTATATCAAATCCGTACTCCGCCAGGAGGTGATCACCCATAAATTCGACGCCGACCGTCTCCACGCCTCGGACCGGATCGACAAGGTCCTGACCAACCGGTTCCTGGGGCCGCTCATCATGCTCGCCGTTCTGCTGGGCCTTTACAAATTCACCTTCACCTACAGCGAACTGCCCGTTGCCTGGCTCGAGACCTTTTTCGGCTGGCTGGGCGGTACCGTGGGCACCTTGCTGCCGGACGGCCACCTCAAATCCATGATCACCTCCGGGGTCATCGACGGAATGGGCGGGGTGCTCGGCTTTGTGCCGATGATCATGTTCATGTTTTTCGGCATCGCCATCCTCGAGGACTCGGGCTACCTGGCCAGGGTCGCCTTCATGATGGACCGGGTCTTCCGCATCTTCGGCCTGCACGGGAGTTCGGTCATGGCCTACATCGTTTCCGGCGGCATTGCCGGGGGGTGCGCCGTGCCCGGCGTCATGGCGGCCCGCACCCTGCGCTCCCCCCGAGAGAGGCTGGCCACCCTGCTCACCGTCTCCTTCATGAACTGCGGCGCCAAACTGCCGGTCCTCGCCCTGCTCACCGCCACCTTCTTTTCCCACAACCAGGCCCAGCTCATGTTCCTCCTGACCCTGCTGGCCTGGGGGGTGGCGCTCACCGCCGCCAAGATCCTGCGGCTCACCGTGTTGCGCGGCGAATCCACCCCCTTTGTCATGGAGCTGCCGCCCTACCGCTTTCCCACCTTCCGGGGGTTGCTCATCCACACCTGGGAAAGGACCTGGCAGTACATCAAGAAGGCGGGCACCACCATCCTGGCCATCTCCATCCTGATCTGGGCCATGATGACCTTTCCGGGCTTGCCGAAATCGGAAGAGCAAAATTTTGCCCGGCAACGCCAGGAAATAGCTGCCTCTTCCGCCCAGAGCGCAGATGATCAACAACTCAAAGAAAGGCTGGCTGCCATCGACACCGCCCAGGCGGGCAGCGCCCTGCGCCACTCCCTGGCCGGCAGAATCGGCACGGCCATGGAAACCGTGAGCTGGCTCCCCGGCTTTGACTGGCGGACCAATATTGCCCTGGTCGGCGGGTTTGCGGCCAAGGAGGTCATCGTCACCACTCTGGGCACGGCCTATTCCCTGGGAGCGACCGACCCGGAGGACAATGCCTCCCTTTCCGAAACCCTGGCACAGGATCCGCACTGGAACCCGGTGGTGGCCCTGGCCCTCATCGTTTTTGTCATGTTTTACGCACCCTGCTTTGTCACGGTGGTGTGCATCTCCAGAGAGTCCGGCTCCTGGAAGTGGGGGCTTTTCGCCATCTGCTTCAACACCGCCCTCGCCTTTTTGCTGGCCACCTTGGTCTATCAGGGCGGACGGGCGCTGGGGTTTGCCGGCTAACACGAACCGGGATCACGGAGGGAACACCATGTGGCAGAACATCATCATGATTTTGATCATCGTGGTCTGCATGTTTTTCATCGGCCGCCGCATTCGCCAACAGCTTAAGGGCAGCAAAAGCGGTTGCGGTTGCAGCGGCGGCTGCGACGGCTGCGGGCCTCCCGCTGCGAAAACAAAGGACTGCGAGACCAAGAAATGTGAGGACTTGCATTAGGACGATGAACTGGTCCTGGCCGTGTCTCAGACCCATCCGTTTGCCAAGGAAAAGGCGGTGGAACCCGCCCGTTTTATCTGCTCCCCCGCAAAAACCGGCAGCTCTCCCCCATCTGCCGCACCTTTCTCGTTTTTTTTGCAGCAAGCCCCGGATTGATCGGCCGCCCTTGACTTGGATCAAGGCCTTCCGCCACTTTCCGCAGTATCCTTGCCGGACAATCATATTTTGAGGTGAACCATGCAGTGGGACAAGGATGCGGAACAAGCAGTGGCCAAGGTGCCTTTTTTCGTCCGCAAACGCGTGCAAAAAAGGGTGGAGACCGAGGCGCAGCAGGCCGGAGCCCCCAGAGTAACAATGGCGCATGTCGCATCCTGCCGACAACGCTACCTGCACAATCAGGAAGACGAGGTGCAAGGCTTTACCGTGGAGAGCTGTTTCGGCCAGAGCGGCTGCCCCAATAGCATCGACACCGGCGGGGAAAACCTGAGCCCGCGGCTTGAGATCCTGTTGCGCGCGCATAACCTCAAGGAATTCATGCAAAGCCGGGTGTCCGGTCCGCTCAAGCTGCACCACGAATTCCGGGTAACCATGGCCGACTGCCCCAATAGTTGCTCCCGCCCCCAGATTGTCGATATCGGCCTGATCAGCGCCTCCCTCCCCAAATGCGGCGAATCCCCCTGTTCGGAATGCGGGGCCTGCCTTGCCGCCTGCCGGGAGGAGGCGATCACCCTTACCGGGCTGGAAACCGGGCCGCAGTTCGACTGGCAGCATTGCCTGGCCTGCGGCCAATGCACCAGGGCCTGTCCAACCGGCGCCATCGCCCAAGGTCTCACCGGCTACCGTATCCTTCTGGGGGGCAAACTGGGCCGCCACCCCCAGCTTGGCAGGGAACTCTCCGGGATCTTTTCCGCGGAAACCACCCTGACCATCATCGAAATATGCCTCGCCCATTTCAAGGCGGAAAACAGAGAGGGGGAACGGTTCGGAGAACTGCTCAACCGCACCGGCCCGGCTTTTCTCGCCCCCTATACCCTCAAGACCGCCTGAGTATCTGCGAAAAATTTCAGCGGGGCGAGAACTGATATTCTTGTTGCCGAAGAAGACAATGTGCGTTATAAATCCCATCTCATTCATGCGCCCGTAGCTCAGCTGGATAGAGTGTCGGACTACGAATCCGCAGGTCGCACGTTCGAATCGTGCCGGGCGCACCAGTAAATTCAAGGGTTTCAGCTTAGTTA
>JAZDIS010000382.1:0-2093 GCA_043804705.1 Pseudomonadota bacterium
AGTTGCGCCAGGGGGCCTGTGATGCCTCTCAGCAGGACGTAGGAGGCAAGCAGGGAAAACAGCACGATGAAGGTGATGGCGACGGTCAACTGGCGCTTCAGATTATTGGCGTGCTCCTTGGCGTTGCGGTAGAGCTGGTCAGCATTGTTCCTGGCGAAGATGTCGATCTTCCGGAGATGGTCACGAAGCACATCCAGCTGGACGCCTCCAACGCCGCTGGATTTGGTGTGGGCCGCGGCTTCCTTGGTCTTTCCCTCGCGCCACAGCCGGATCGTCTCCTCGCGGATGGAATTCCATTTCACGAAATTTTTATACAGGCTGGTGACATCGTCAGGTGGGCCGAGGTAGTGGTTACGCAGTATTTCGAATTTCTGGAAGGCATCAGCTTTGTGGGCATCGATATCTTGAAGGACTGTCGCAAACTCCTGGTCACTCTCCGCCAGCAACAATATTCTCATCCCCCCGTACATGACCAGAACGTCGATTTCGAAATCGTCAATGACATCTTGGACCCGAAGCGGATGGTCATGCATAGCCTTGGTCTCCATCCAGAGCAGATCGGTCTGTTTCCAGGCCAGCACCCCGAGAAACAGCACGAAGGCCAGAATCAGGCCCAGTGCCAGGCGCAACTGCCTGGCGATGCTCATATCGTTCAGCGTTCGGAACCAGCGGCCTGACACGGGGTTATGAAGAATTGCGGCGGTCGTCAGACCTCCCCCCAGAAAAATGAACGAAAACGCGGTTGTCAGGGCCATCGGAATGGTTTTGGCTCCATAAAGCAGAGGCTCGCTGAGGGTGTAGCCAAGCGTGAATATCATCCCGATCAACACCACTGAGAACCCCGAAATTCCTGCCAGGGATAACCAGACATGGGCAGGTCTTTGACGTGAAAGTCCCCTGACCAGGGCTGATAGAGAAATGCCGGAGAGAAGAAAGAGAACCCCCGTTGAAGGAGACATGCGACCCAAAGGATAGGTTCCCAGAGTCCCCATTTCCTTGAACAGCAGATCATCGGGGTTTATCGGCAAGCCGGTGAGCCACCCGGAAAACACCAGAAATCCGTAAAGGGCGACCACGCCGCCCGCAAGGGCGGCGGCACGGCTTCCCACCGGGCCTGGCATCGGTCGAAGTGCGAGGAACAATGGCAGCGAAAGCAGGAAGAAGCAGATGGCGGTGCTGGGAGCCATCGGGATGAATCCTTCGCCGTAACTGGCCAATAGCCTAATCCCGGTCAGCCAGCCAATGAGACTGACCAACGGCATTGCGATGGCCGCAGCAGTCAATGCCAGGGAAATACGGCGGGCATTGATCATATCTTCACCAGAAACAGTCTGTTCCATTTCCCTGCCTTCCTTTCATTTCTTTTCGGCTGAATCATGGCCGAGGAATGTTTTACTTTTTCCCGCCTCTGGCCCTCGGCCCCCAGGATCTTGTTACGGACCACCTCCAGGTTGTCATAGGCTGCCCGCTCGCCTTCCCGGACCTCCTGGACGGCCACGGCTATCTCGGAGTCAGACCGGGCCAGGATGGCTTGCCGCATGCTGCCCTGCATGTTGCTGACCCCGGTGCTGGCCCGCAGGGCCGCGTTGGAGACCTGGAAGGGGTGGTTGTACAGCTCCCAGGTGAGGCGGTCCAAGGCCCGCATTTCGTAAAGGGAGAACAGCCCGAAGGCCAGGAAGAGCAGCAGCATCAGGGCCGAGGCGCCCCACAGCCGGCTTTTGATGGTGACCCGGTTCAGCAGGTTCATGGTCAGGACTCCGGCGGCTAAATCTCTTTATGCAGGACACGCCTCTCACCCGGGCTTTTGAAAGATCCGGTGGGGCCGGTCAAAGGCGATTAACCGGGGCGCCGTCTCCGGCGGCAGGGATTCGGACATCCCCAGGACCAGAAACCCCCCGGGGGCCAGAGCGCCGTAGAGTTTGTCCTGGACCCTTTTTTGCAGGTCCAGGGAGAAGTAAATCAGCACATTGCGGCAGAGCACCAGGTCGAAGGAGCCAAAGACGCTGTCCGCCGGGGCCAGACTGTGCCGGGAGGACAGGTCGTGCCGGGAGAAATGGACCATCCGGCGAATCTCCGGGATGACTTCAAAGCCG
>JAZDIS010000383.1:0-12146 GCA_043804705.1 Pseudomonadota bacterium
TCCGCCACATCTGGTTTTGCCCGCTGGTCCGCTGATCAGGACCACCTCCCCATTGCAGGTTCTCTTTCTCTCTTGAAAGTCTGCGTCCGCACTCTATCCCGTTTGATTATTTAGTTGAGTAATCTCCCGCTTTCTTATAAAGGTAAAAGACATCTTTCAATTATGGGCAGTATTCCCGACACACTGGAGCGTTACATGAGCCAAGCCGCTGGTTACAAAACCGACATTCTTCTGCAATCCGGGACAAACGAGCTGGAAATCATAACCCTTTTCCTCCAGTGGCGTGACCAGACCATCGGTTCCATCAGCAGGACTGCGTACGGCATTAATGCCGCCAAGGTCCGTGAGTTGGTGGCCATGCCGGAAACCTTGACCGAGATTCCGGAAAGCGTGCCGGCCATGAAAGGCGTTTTCCTGCTGCGGGACCGGACCATCCCCCTGATCGATTTGTGTGACTGGTTTGGCTATGAGCCGGATGAATCCCCGGAGGCAAAGGCCAAATGGGTGGTGATTGTCACCGAAATTAACGGCAAATTTTTCGGCTTTATTGCCCACGGGGTGGATAAGGTCTACCGCGTCAGCTGGACGGCAATCCTGCCGCCGCCGCCACTCATATCCCACTACAGCAGCCTTACGGGGGTGTGTCTCGTGGATGGCAATATCATCCAGATGGTCGATTTCGAGAGCATTATCGCCACCATAGATCCCAGCATGGTTATTGATTCCGAAGCCCATGCCATATCGGTCGGACCCGATGCGGTCCAGGCCGACAAGGCCGTGGTCATTGCCGACGATTCGCGCATTATTCAGGATCAGATCCGAAAAACCCTGGAAAAGGCGGGATACCGGGTTGTCTCCTATTCGGACGGGCAGGATGCCTGGGAGTATCTGGAAAAACTGAGAATCAATGGCACGGTGCGCGATGAGGTGCTGGCCGTGATCAGTGATATAGAAATGCCGCGCATGGACGGGCATAATTTCTGTAAACGAATCAAGGAAAATAACGGCTACGATGGCATTCCGGTCATGCTGTTTTCTTCGTTGATCAACGATGCAGCCCGTCACAAGGGAGAAGCCGTGGGCGCGGACGATCAGATTTCCAAGCCCGAACTTGGCCAGCTTGTCACCAGGTTGCAGGACTGTCTCCGGCGCCTGGCAGCCTGATCCGCGGTCTTGTGTGTGCCGGTTTTTTTCCAGACAACCTCTGCTGTTTGGTTCTCCGCTGTCGTAATTCTTCCGTATAGTCCCGGCTAAGGTCATGAAGAGCGCCATGCATATGTATCGGGCCAACAGGGTTGAGTCCCTGTTGGCTTCCCTGGCCGGCGTTTTGCGCACCCCGCTTCCCTCGCCGCTTGCGCCCGAATGCATTATCGTGCAAAGCAAGGGGATGGCCACCTGGCTTGCCATGCAGCTTTCCGGCAGGTTCGGGGTGTGGGCCAATCCTGATTTTCCCCATCCCCGGCAGTTTGTCCAGCGGGTGCTGCGGGCAACCCTTGGCGATGAAGGCGACCGGGTGCAGAGGTACAGCCGGGAAAGACTTGCCTTTGTGATCTGCGCCCTTCTCGAGGACTGTCAGCACGACCCCGATTTTTCTCCCCTGACCTCCTACCTCGTTGATGGCCAGCTGAGCAAGAAACTCCAGCTGGCCAGGCAGATCGCCCATCTCTTTGATCAATATGCGGTGTACCGGCCCGAGATGATCCTGGCTTGGGAGGAAGGAGAGAACCGGGCCTTTGCCCATGATCTGGAGCAGGATCGCTGGCAGCCCAAGCTCTGGCGTCGGCTGGTGGCGCATCTGGGCTGCTGTTCTCCGGCCCGGCTCATGCTGCAAGCCAGGCAAGCGCTGGCTGCAGGCACCATCCCCTTTCCCCATCTCCTGCCCGCCAGGGTTTCCCTTTTCGGCATCGACACCCTGCCTACGGTCTACCTCGGCATCATGGGCGAACTGGCGCACATTCTGCCGGTGCATTTTCATCTTTTTTCCCCTGCGGAAGGCTACTTTGCTGATATCCGCTCCCAGGCCGAGGCCCATCGCGCCCTGGCCCGTTTGCCTTCCGGCCTGGATCAGGCAGACCTCTATCTGGAGATCGGCCATCCGCTTCTTGCCTCCATGGGCGCCATGGCCCGGGATTTTCAGGAGGTTCTTGAAGGCTCGGTTACCTATGTCGAGGCGGGAGAACACTACACCGCCCATGCCGCGACGCGGACCATGCTGGAGGTGCTGCAAAACGATATCCTGCATTTGAGCCGCCGCTCACCGGCAGGTGGAGGTGGTAACGCCTCTCCCCAGATCCTGGCCGGAGATGATGCTTCCATTTGCATCCATGCCTGCCACAGCCGACTCCGCGAGGTCGAGGTGTTGCAGGATCAATTGCTGGCTCTGCTTCAGGATGATCCGGATCTTGCCCCCCGCGAGATCGTGGTCATGCTGCCCGAGGTTTCGGCCTATGCCCCGCTCATTGAGGCGGTCTTCGGACTCTCCCCGGAGGACAAACATTTTATCCCCTTTCGGATCGCGGACCGCTCCCTGATGAGCGGGGCGCCGCTCATCGAGGTGTTCTTTCGTCTTCTCCAGATGACCTCCGGCCGGATGCCGGTTTCGGAGGTTTTGGAGCTGCTGGCCTGCGAGGCAATCCACCTCAATTTCGGCATCAGCCCCGAGGACCTGCCAAAAATCCGGCTCTGGGTGGAAAAAAGCGGGATCCGGTGGGGCATCGACGAGCTGCACCGGGAGGCGCTGCAGCAGCCGAAGGAGCGGCAGAACACCTGGCGCTTCGGCTTTGACCGCCTGGCCCTAGGCTATGCCGTCCGGGCGGACGGGGCCTTTCTGGGCGAAATTCTGCCCTATGAGGAGATCGAGGGCCAGGCAGCGGAGCTGGCCGGCCGGTTCATCCATTTTTGCGAGACCCTGTTTGCCGCGGCGGACAAGCTCTCCTCCGCCAGGGAGCTGCCGGACTGGCAGCATGTTCTTGGCGATCTGCTGGCGGCCATTTTTGGGGAAAATTCTCCCCAGGCTTGGCAGCTGCAGAAAATCCGTGATGGTTTGGCCCAGATAGTCCTTGAGGCGCAGGATGCCGGATTCGATGAGCCCCTGGATCTGAACGGCATTATTATCCTGCTCAAGGAGAAACTCTCCGGTCAGGCAACGGCCCAAGGCTTTCTTGAGGGCGGTCTTACCTTCTGCGGCATGCTGCCCATGCGCTCCATCCCCTTCAAGGTCGTCTGCCTGCTGGGCATGAACGACGGGGAGTTCCCCCGGGTGGAGCATCCCCAGAGCTTTGATCTGCTCGCCCGCTATCCACAGCGGGGCGACCGGGCCAAACGCAACGATGACCGGTATGTCTTTCTTGAAGCCTTGCTTGCCGCCCGCGACAGATTTCTTGTTTTTTATCTGGGCAATACCCTGCGGGACGGCAAGGAGCTGCCGCCCGCCGTGGTGGTGGAAGAGCTGATTGACAGCCTGGCGGAGAGTTTTCGTCTTGGGCCCGACGCCTCCGACCCCGATGCATCTTTTGCCGAGCACCGGAAAAGAATGGGGGAACGGCTTGTGGCCCGCCATCCTCTCCAGCCTTTCAGCCGGAGATATTTTTCCGGAACGGATGCCCGGCTGTGCAGCTTTGCCGCGGAATACTGCCTGGCTACCCAGGCAAGAGAGGCGGGAGTCCGCACCCGCCATGCCTTTCTGCCTGCCCCTTTGCCGTCTGTCGATTTCGGTCCCACCTCAATTGCCCTCCCGGAGTTGGCCCGTTATTTTTCGCAGCCGGTCCGCTGGTTTCTGGAAAACCGCCTCGGTCTTTTCCTGCAGGAAAAAAACAGGGAGCTTCAGGACCGTGAACCCATCCACCTCGACAGTCTGGAAAAATATCAGCTGAACCGGGATCTGCTGGCCATGAAAGGGGAGGGGCTCTCCCGGCCGGAACCCCTCCTCGCCCGCTGGCGGGGGGAGGGACGGGTTCCCTTGGGCCAGGGAGCGCAGGCGGTCTTTGCCGAGATCAGGGAGACGGTGCGTCCCATCGTGGAACAGCTCCTCGCCCATGAAACAGGGGAACCACTCCCGCCCCTGCGCCGGGAAATCTCGCTGTCCCCGGAGATCACCCTGCACGGCGAGTTGAGCAACAGATACCCCTCCGGCCATCTGTACTGGACCAACAGCCTGCTCCATGGCAAAATTTTGTTGCCGGTCTGGTTGAAGCATCTCTTCCTCTCCGCCGTTGCCCCCGACGACCAGCGCTGCGAAACCATCGTGATCGGCAGGGGGAGCGGCAAGGGCACGGCCCAGGTTCTCCGCTTCTCCCCGGTGCCCGAGGCCGCCAGGGTATTGCTCGATCTGGCCCGCCTGTTTGCCGACGGCCTCAATGCGCCCATGCCCTTTTTTCCCAAGAGCGGGCTGGTCTTTGCCCGGACCATGGGTTCGGGCAAGGGAACCGAGGAGGAGAAACGCATTGCCGCTTTTGCCAAGGCCGAGGAGGAGTACTGCGGCAGTGATTTTGTGCGCGGCGAGGGGGATGATCCCTATTGCCGCCAGCTTTTCGGTGAGGCCCTGCCCGTTGCCCCAGGCTACGCCATGTATCGCGAAGGCAAGTCCCCAGTCTTTGCCGAGCTTGCCACCCGCATCTTCACACCCATGTTGATGCAGATGGAGGAATTATGAGCCGCGTCTTTGATCCGCTTGAGGTGGCCACCACCGGCGTGCAGCTCATCGAGGCCAGTGCCGGCACCGGCAAGACCTATTCCATCACCTCCCTCTACCTGCGCCTTTTGCTGGAGCACCGGCTGACCGTGGAGCAGATCCTGGTGGTCACCTTTACCGAGGCGGCCACCGCCGAATTGCACGAGCGGATCAGGACCCGGCTGCGCTCGGCGGTCCAGGTCTTTGAGAAGCAGCACGGCGGGGATGATCCGTTTCTGGGCCAACTCCTGGAACGCAGTCTTGACCCGGAGGCGGACCGCCGTCTTCTCGCCCGGGCCGTAAGCGACATCGACAAGGCCGCGGTCTCCACCATCCACGGCTTTGCCCACCGGGTCTTGCAGCAGCATGCCCTGGAAACCGGGCTGCTCTTTGAGCTGGAGCTCACCGGCGCCACCGAGGTCCTGGTGCGGGAGATCGCCGATGATTACTGGAGCGGATTTTTCTATGATCTCGATCACCGGTTGGCCGGCCTGGTCAGGCAAGGCGTTTCTCCGGGCCAGTTGCGGGCCTTGACCCAGGAGGCGATCCGGCACTCCGATTTTGCCATTGTCGGCGAAAGCCCGGCCACGGAAGAGACCCCGGCCCTGGTGGCGGAGTATTGCCGGCTCTATGCTGAGGCCAAGGCGTGCTGGCAGGAGCAGAGCGAGAATCTGGCCCGATACTTT
This sequence comes from Pseudomonadota bacterium, assembly GCA_043804705.1. Classification (GTDB taxonomy): domain Bacteria; phylum Desulfobacterota; class Desulfobulbia; order Desulfobulbales; family Desulfurivibrionaceae; genus Thiovibrio. Next base: position 5,356 of record JAZDIS010000383.1, read on the forward strand.
GTCCAGGCGGAGGGGCTGATCGCATCCTTTAAGACCCTGTTGGCCAATGGCTTGCTCGACCGGATCGCTGCTTTTTTCGCCGAGGCCGAGCCAACTGCCTTTGCCCTGCCGCCACATGCGGAACTGCTGGCCGAAGAAAACATCTTCCAGCCGGATGGCAAGGTGTTCACCGCAACGGCCCTGAAAAAGGGGCTGGCGCAACCCAATCCCTTCTTCGCCTCTTGGGGCGGATTGGTTGCCCAGGCAGAGGCCATGGCCAACCAGAGCCAGGCGCTGTTCCTTGCCGGGGCGGCGCGCTATATCCGGGCCGAACTGCCCAAGCGGCTTTTGGCCGGGCAGCAGCAATCCTTTGACCAGCTCCTCACCGGCTTGGATGAGGCTCTGCAGGGCAGCCAGGGAACCGGAGCACAGCTTGCCCAGCGGATCCGAACCCGCTTTCCGGTGGCGCTCATCGACGAGTTCCAAGACACCGATCCCATCCAGTACCGGATCTTCCGGACCATTTACAGGGGAGGCGGCAAGGAGGCCCTCTTTCTGATCGGCGATCCCAAGCAGGCCATCTACGCCTTTCGGGGTGCGGATATCTACGCCTACCTTGAGGCCGCCGGGCAGGCGGAGTCGGAAAAGCATACCATGACCACCAACTGGCGGGCCGACCGGAAGATGGTGGCGGCGCTCAATTCTCTCTTCGGCGTGCTGGCCCAACCCTTTGGCGATGCCCGGATCAGCTACGCCCAGGTTGCCGCCCGGCCCGGGGCGGAAGACCTCTGGCATTCCCCAACCTTGGGCTCGGAGCCCCTCCAGTTTCTCACCCTGCCCGAGACCTTTTGCGGAACCAGGGGAGGACGGCTGATCAAAAATCAGCTTATGCCCCAGATCCCGGATCTGGTTGCCGGGGATATCGCCGGGCTGCTGGCCGGAGACGGCAGGATCGGGGCGCGTCCCGTGCGGGCCGGGGACATTGCCGTGCTGACACGCACCAACACCCAGGCGGCGGAGATCCAGGCCGCATTGCGAGGCCGGGGTATCAACGGCGTGCTACAGAGCAAGGCCAGTGTCTGGACCAGCCCTGAGGCGCAGGAGTGCCTGCGGTTTCTCGCGGCGGTGGCCGAACCGGGCAATGAGCCGCTGCTCCGTAAGGCACTGGCCACACCGATGCTCGGATTTATCGCCCAGGATCTCGAACGGCTCAACCAGGCGGAAGCCGAGCTGAACGGTCTCATGGGGCGGTTTGCTTCCTGGCAGGATGTGTGGCGGAAAAACGGGGTCATGCGGATGCTGATGGCGGCCTGGCAGGAGTATTCCGTCACCGGGCGGCTGCTTCTGCTGGAAGACGGGGAGCGCCGTCTGACCAACCTGCGTCATCTTGCCGAGCTGCTCCAGGAGGCGGAGAGCCGGAACCATTTCAGCCCGGAGATGCTGGTGGACTGGTGCAGCCGGACCCTTGCCGCCAGCGAGAGCGGAGAGGAGGCTGAGCTGCGGCTGGAAAGCGACGAAGATGCCGTGCAGCTGGTTACTATCCACCGCAGCAAGGGGCTTGAGTACCCGGTGGTCTATTGCCCCTATCTTTTTCTGGCGGGCGGCGGGGCAAGCAGGCAGCCCTTTGTTTCCCTTCATGATCCGGAAGCCGATTGGCAGGGCAGGATCGTCCTCTTTCCCGACGAGCGGGCCAAAGCCTTGGCCGCGGCCGAGCGTTTTGCCGAAGAGCTGCGCCTGGCCTATGTGGCCACGACCCGGGCCCGGCATAGCTGCCATGTCCTTTGGGCCCCGGCCTCGGGGTACGATACCAGCGCCCTGGCCTGGCTCCTGCACGGGGATCAGGCCAGCGCTGGAGAATCCGGCGGTCCGGAGGCTTTGCAACAGCGCCTCAAGGAGTGCACCTGCCAGGAGCTGCTGGCCCTACTTCAGGAGCGCGCCAGGGCAAGCGAAGGCTGGCAGGTCCGGCAACTGCACCTGGTTCCGGGTTCGACCGGCGAAGCGGCCAAGCCGGAGGTTTCTCCGCCCCTGGCCTGTCTGGTCCCAAGCCGCAAACTCAAACAGGTCTGGCGGATCGGCAGTTTTTCCCATCTCACCGCCCAGTCCGGCCATGACCCTGGGGAACGGGAGCCGGAAGCCGGGGTAGAGGGTACGGCAACGCCCCTGGATTTGCCGATTCCTTCCGCCTCCCAGCTGCCGCTGGCCCAGTTTCCCAAAGGGCCGGTGGCCGGGAATTTCTTTCACACCCTTTTTGAAAAGATTTCCTTTCAGCCGGAAAAACCCGCCCAGTTGCGGGAGCAGGTGCAAGAACAGCTTATGTTTTACGGCTATCCGGAAATCTGGCTTGCCCCGGTCTGTCGAGCCTTCGCCGAGATTCTTATAACCCCCTTGCGGGCAGCGGATGGTTTTTGTCTGGGAGATATCGGCGACGACCGGCGCCTCATCGAGATGCCCTTTACCTTTCCGGTGGGCGCAGGGCAGGGCGAGGACGCCAGCCTGTCCGCCGAACTCCTGGCCCGCCCGTTTATCGACCATCCCCAGGGGATTCCCGCCGGGTATGCCGAGGCCTTGCGCTCCTTGCGTTTCATCCCCCTGCGCGGCTTTCTCAAGGGGTTTATCGATCTGATCGGCGTCTTTGAGGGCAAATGGTATCTGTTCGATTACAAGAGCAACCACCTCGGCGTCAGCCGGGATGATTATGCCCAGGGCAAATTGCCTGCGGCCATGGCCGACCATCACTATTTTCTGCAATACCACATCTACACCGTGGCCCTGCACCGCTATCTGGCCTGCCGCTTGCCCGGCTATGAGTATGAGAGGGATTTCGGCGGGGTCTTTTACCTGTTTATCAAGGGGATGCACCCGGATGCCGGACCGGATTTCGGGGTCTATGCCGACTTGCCGCCCCTGGCCCGCATCGAACAGCTTTCCGGGATATTCCATTGCCTGGCGGAGGAGGGCGCATGATCAGGGCGATTGAACAGCTCATTGCCGGCGGGACCCTGGATCAGTTCGACCGTTATTTTGTCAGAACCCTTCAGCGGTTTGCCCCCAGCGCAACGCCCCGGACCCTTGTCCTCGCCGCCCTTACCAGGAAGGCAGTGGGCAACGGCCATGTCTGTCTTGATCTGGATCGACTGGTGCTCGGGGATATTTTTTCGTCCGAGCCTTCGCTCGCAGAGCTGGTCGTGGAACTCCAGGAAAGCCCCCTGGTGAGCCGGGATGGCAATCTTGCCCCGCTGGTGCTCGAAGGAAAGCGTCTGTACCTGCAACGCTACTGGCGGTACGAGGAGGAGTTGGCCCGAGAGATTCGGGCCAGGGCTGCAAACCCGGCGGCAATACAGGAAGACCTGCTCGAAACCAGCCTCTCCCAACTCTTCACCGGCACGGAACAGGACGCCCAACAACGCAGGGCCTGCGCCGGGATTTTCCGGGAGCGTCTGGGCCTGATCACCGGCGGACCCGGCACCGGCAAAACTACCCTGGTCGCCAAGTATCTGGCCCTGCTTCTGCTCTACGCCAAGGCTTCAGGAGAACCGTTGCCGCGTATCCTGCTTCTTGCCCCCACCGGCAAGGCAGCGGCCCGGCTCACCGAGTCCCTGCAGAAAAAAACCGGGGAGTCCTCCTTGCCGCAGGAGCTGGTTGCGGCCCTGCCCACCAAGGCGGCGACCATCCATCGGGCTCTGGGCTACCGGCAAGAGAACCCGGCCACCTTCCGCCATAACCGGGAAAATCCCTTGCCCTGCGAGGTGGTGGTGGTCGATGAGGCCTCCATGATCGACGTGGCCCTCATGGCCAAGCTCTTTGCGGCGGTGCCGCCCACGGCAAGACTTGTCCTGCTCGGCGACAAGGATCAGCTTGCCTCGGTTGAGGCAGGGTCCATCCTGGGGGATATCTGCGGTGCGGTTTTGGACGATGGGGCCGGGTCCGGGGAAAATCCCCTGGCCCGCTGCTTGGTCCGGCTGACGAAAAGTTTCCGCTTCTCCCCCCATGAGGGGATCGGCGCCCTGGCCTCTGCGATACATGGAGGAAAGGCGGACGAGGCCGTTGCCCTTGTCCAACAGGGCTCACCAGAGGTCAGCCTGCTGCCGCCTCTGGCGCAGGGTGATCCGGCCCACCCATTGGCGGAGATGATCCTGGCCGGATACCGTCCCTTTCTGGAGGCTGCCGACCCTCTTGCGGCCCTGGCGCTATTTGAGCGGTTCCGGCTGCTCTGCGCCCACCGGACCGGGCCGATGGGGGTTCAGTCTCTGAACAGGTATGTGGAAAAGGTTTTGTCCCTGCACCGGCTGATTGAGCCGAACATCCCATGCTACAAGGGGAGACCGGTGCTGATTCAGGCCAACTCCTACCCATTGCGCCTTTTTAACGGCGAGACCGGCATCCTCTGGCCTGGGGAAGAGGGCGAGGGGCTCAAGGCCTTCTTCTTTTCGGAAGGCAGGGATGGGGTCCGTTTCTATTCCTTGCGCCAGTTGCCTGCGCACGAGACAGCCTTTGCCATGACCATCCACAAGAGTCAGGGCTCCGAATTTGACCGGGTTGCCTTGGTCCTGCCCGGAGAGGATTCGGCCCTGTTGAGCAGGGAACTGCTCTATACCGGCATCAGCCGAGCCCGGCGTCAGGTCGTCTTGGCCGGTAGGCCCCAGGAAATCGAGGCTGCGGTGGGAAGAAGCGTGGAGCGGGCCTCGGGGCTTGGAGAAAAATTGACTGCCTGAGTGGGGGTTATCAGGCCAAAGCGGATAGCTTTTGGCAAAAAAAATAATTGACAGAGTTTTGCCTTGCCACTAATTATGTTAAGAATGGGGAGTTATGGTGTTGTCGTCTCTGTAGGGGAACCCCGGAAATTTGCGTTGACAACAACGTTGCATCCAACATCCAGCATCTATCTGAAAAAAACAGGAGGAATACTCGATGAAAAAACGTTTTGCTTCTTTGTTGTTGAGCGGAAAAGCGGCAACTCTCCCTTTGTTACCGGCCAGTTCTTTTGCGGGTACGGTGAGTGACACTATTTTCAGCAGTCAACTCCATGTGCTGGAACACACCGCCGACGGTAGCGTCTCGTTGCTCTCCGAGTTTGGTGAAGCGGGCAGGGACGGCAGCTACGGTACGACAGCAGCCAACGTGATTTTTCCAGGGACTGGCTGTACAGGTGCTTCGCCCACCACCATGAATGTGGTGGTTACGGGGCTGTCATCACAAGATTATGTTTATGTCCTTGTTTCCAGGACTAAAGATGATCCGTTTTTCGCACAGCTTGATCCTGACCTGCGTGTAGGTTCTGATTATCAGATCGTTACTTCGTTCGGGTATTACAGTGTTGGTGCGGATAATTCCACAGGGATTGTCTCGGTCCCCGTGGATCTTGCCGGCATCAACCTGACGGCTGGGGATACCATCTATCTGCAGGCGGCGGCGGCCAGCGTTGACCCTCAGACCGGTAGCTACGGAGCCTTCCGTTTTTCGGAACTCGATGAAGTGATAGGTGTGGCCCAGAGTTGTAGTTCTTACAGTGGTACCTCTTATTGATTGTAAATGATTCTGACGCCCTTCCCCAAGTAATTTTGTATTCCGGTCGACACATCGTCCTCCGGCGCGTAACGCCGGAGGACGCCTTTCTTCTGTTCGGTTGGCTGCAAACGCCTGCCGGAGTCAGGTACCGTGATGGCCTGCTTGACATCTGTCCTAACCCGCAACGGCTTGCTGCCCGTATCGCCATGCAGCTTGCGATTGCACCCCCTCTCGAGTACGAGGTCGTGATCCTGCATGCTCCTTCGGAAACTCCTATCGGCATTGTCGGCTTGAGCGCCATTGATACTCGCAACGGCAAAGCCGAACTGTCCTTGGCCTTGATGCGTGGGCGGGGGACGCGATGCTTTTTGGAAACGGTCGCCATCGTCCTCGAGCGCTCGTTCGCAGCCTTTGACTTGCATAAGCTCATCTTTCATGTCCGAAGTGACAACAAGCCTGTTTTGCGTTTGATGGAGCGCTACGGTATTACAGCAGAGGGAATATTGCGCGAAGAACTGGCCACCGAGGACGGTTTTCGCTCCGACCTCTACCGTTTTGCGCTGTTTCGCCGGGACTGGCTGGTGCATCCCCTGCACGAGCATCTGTTGCAGCTCTTTCCTAAGATTAAGGAGCAATAGTGCGCGTGAGACATAGCGATAATCTGTTGGTAATAGCGCCTCACCCCGATGACGAGATTCTTGGCTGTGGCGGCTATGTAATGCTTGCCCGCCAAGCAGGACACCGTGTGCGGGTGGTGGTTTTGACCGATGGCGCCCAGGGGATTGACGGCGGCGTTGCCGGCGTTAGCGTTCGCGAGGAAGAATCCCGTGCGGGGCTGAAAATCCTTGGGGTCGAGCAGATTGATTTCTGGCGTTTCCCGGATGGTTCCATACCCCTGAGCGGCATCATCATTGACCGCCTGCGGGAAATTATGGAATTGTTTTCCCCCTCAGCGATCCTGTTGCCAGCCCCTGGGGATACTCACCCTGATCATCGTCGTGCTACGCGCCTGGTTCTGAAGGCTCTCACGAAGCACTGGCAGGGAAGGCTCCTCTTTTACGAAATAGTGACTCCGCAACAGCCGGTCACTCGTGTCGTGGACATTACCCCGGTGATGGATCGCAAGCTGGAAGCATTGCATTGCCATGTCTCCCAGACAAGGCAATACGACTACGAGGGGAACTGCCGATCACTGGCCCAGTTGCGTGGGATCAGCCTCGGCGTCCCGTGGGCTGAGGCTTTTCTGGAATACCAATGGGACGGTGAGCCTGAAATTTTTTTTGAGACTCGACCGCTTATCTCCGTTG
>JAZDIS010000384.1:0-7210 GCA_043804705.1 Pseudomonadota bacterium
ATAGTAATACAACCCCGTCTCCCTGTCCCACTCCCTGCCGGTGAAGCCATACGGCTGCTTCACCTCGCCGCCGTGCTCCTTCATCCGGCCAAAGGAACTGTACTCGTAGGATTGTACCACACGGCCGCGCCGGTCGGTCAAATTGACAATGCTCCCCAACCCGTCGGCGTGGAAGAAAAAGGTGCCTCTTCTCTGCTCCATGGCCAGAGGCTCGTCGATGCCGGGTCCGTGTACATACCGGCTGGCGGCATTGCCGCTGATCTCAAGGACGATATCTTCATTGTCGTAGACGTAGGTGGTGATTCTGGCCCCGCTCTCGCCATGCTCCGCATCTTCCACCCGTTTCTCGATCCTCCGGCCAAAGGGATCGTACTTGAAAGAAATGTTCCGGCTCCCGTGTTCCCCAACCTTGCTGGCCATGACCAGCCGGTTCTCCAGGTCGTACTCGTAGCTCCAGCCCTGTTCCTCGTCATCCTCCATGAGCCCGGCCCGGTGGATCAGGTTGCCGTTACCGTCGTACCGGAAGTCCTCGCTTCTGCTGGCCAGCAACTGGTTGAGCTCGTTGTAGACCGAGGCATCATTGCGGCCCGGACCGCGCAGGCGATTCCCAACCGTGCCGTAGACAAAGTTTTCCGCCCGATGATCCGGCTCATGTTCGCGCCCATGCCTGAGTACAACCGGCAGGGCCTGGGTCAGCTGGTAGTCCGCATCGTAGGCATAGTTGTATCCGGTGGCGTGCTCTTCCTGCTGTTCGGTTTTGGAAAGCCGGTTGCCCACCGGGTCATGGGTATAGTGGAAGGAGTTGACGCTGCCGCGACTGCCCTGGGCCAGGATGGCGGTGAGCCTGCCGGCCGCGTCGTAGCCATAGTTGGTCGCTACCCCGTTGGGATAGGTGAGCCTGGTGCGGTTGCCCAAGTTGTCATAGCCGAAGCTGAACTCGCCCAGAAACGAAGCGATGCGGCCAAGCCGGTTGGCTGCGTCATAGCTGTACCGCACTTGCCCGCCATCGGGCATGGTCATTGAGACCCGGTTGCCCAAGGCATCGTACTGGTAGCGGATGGCCCGGCTGTTGGAATCGGTGATCCCGGTAAGGCGGCCCAAGAGGTCGTAAGTCAGGCCGTAGGCGATATGCTGGTTGCCCGCATAGCTGAGCCTGCCGCTGGCGTCGTACTGAAAGGTTGTGACCGAGCCGTCGGAGCCGCTCTTTTGCAGCAACCTGCCCAGGCCGTCATGGCTGTAGGTCACGGTTCTGCCCAGGGCATCGGTGCGGGAGGCGAGGGTGCCTGCTTCATCGTATTGCAGGGTGGTCTGGTTGCCGAGCTGATCGGTTTCCCGGACCACCCGGCCCAGGGAGTCATAGCTGAACCAGGTGGTCTGCCCGGCCGCGTCGGTGACTGCGGCGGGCTTGCTGTCGCCCCGATCCCCGCAGGTGGTGCAGCCTGCCTCGGTGTAGTAGATTTCGGTGATCTGGCCCAGGGCGTCAATAAGCTGAATGACCCGGCTCCGGTAATCATACACCGCGCCGCTGGTGTTCCCGTTGGCATCCACGGTTGCGATCCGATTGCCCAAGGCATCGTAGGCATGGCTGGTGGTGTGGTCCAGGGGGTTCTTTTCCGAGACCAGCCGGTTCAGAAGATCGTAAGCAAAGGTCCGGGTGCCGCCTGCTCCATCGGTGAGGGTGATCATGTTGCCGGAGGCGTCATAGGTCAGGCTGGTGGTTGCGCCGCTGGGCGCGACGATCCGGGCGAGGTTTCCGGCGGAGTCGTAGTACAGCGAGGTGGTGCGCCCCTGGGCATCGGTAATGGCAACGATTTTCCCTTGGTTGTCGTAGGCATGGGAGGTGATGTTGCCCAGGGGGTCCATGCTGGTGAGCCGGTTGCCGGAAGCATCGTAGGTGAAGCTGGTGGTATCCCCGGTGGGGTTGGTAATCGAGAGGAGGTTATTGAGATCATCGTAGGCATAGCTGATGGTGTTGCCCAATTGATCGGTGCGGGAGAGCAGGTTGCCGTTAGTGTCGTAGTCCAGGTACACGGTGCCCGTGGCATCGGTGATGGAGGTTTTGTTGCCCTGCTCGTCCCAGGTGATGGTCCGGACCTTGCCCTGGCTGTCTCTCTGGCTGACGACATGCTGATTGGTATCGAGGGTGTATTCCGTGGCCGCGCCCACGGGATCGATGAATTTCGTTATTGCGCCGGAATAGGTGACGGTGCGCACAAATCCTGCCGCGTCAACCGAGGATGAGACCCGGTCGGTGCTGTCATAGTTATAGCTGGTGGTCTGGCCGGCCGGGTTGGTCTTGGCAATCAGATTATGGTTTGCGTCGTAAGCAAATTGTTGATTCTGGCCTGCCGCATCGGTGATGGTGGTGAGATTTCCCGCCGGGTCATAGGAAAAACCGGTGGTCTTGCCGGTGGCGTCGGCAAGCTGGCTGATTTTGCCGTTGGCCGTGGCGGCAACCTGGATTATCTCTCCGGCCGACCCGGTCAGCTCGACAAGGATCGTGTTCACATAGGAGAAGGTGACGAGGGCCGTGCCGTTTTTATCCACGATCTCCAGGGGCTGGCCGCCAGAGGCAAATACCACATAACCGCCGCCCTTACGGAACAGCCGGTAAAGGCCGTTGCTCAAGGTCAGGGTATCGTGCACATCCGGGGCGGAGGAAAAGGCCGTGCCGCCGCTGGGGGTGAACAGCCTTTCCCTGCCGTCAGCATCAACCAGGAGCACGGAGCCGCTGGTGTTGACCAGCAGCCGGGTGTCGATATTTGCGCTCCAGCCGTAACCGAACATGCCATCCCGAGTGGCGCGGGAGTTGTAATAGAGGGTGACCGGCAGCTTTTGCGAAGGAGAGACCGCATGGCCGTCGAACAGGTTGCCGTTGGCGAGATTGACTGAGGAACCGATTTCTTTATTGGCGGGGTTGCATCCTGGGTCCGGGTTGGGGGTGTCAAGGTTGACAGGAGGGTATTCAGTATCAGGTTCTGTCGTATCGGCCCAAGTTAAAGAATATAAATGATTGAGACCAGGAGCAGAACCGACAACACGAACTAAACAAGGATGAGTCGGATCACTGGGATAAGTCCAGCATGGATTACCCTGGAATCTACTTTGATAATTCGGGGGGACTGTAGGAAAGCCACGATCCGGCCAGGCCGCCAACATAGAATCATGGCTATATGTATCATCATAAACAGTTTCAATTCCCCCATCCGAAATTCTCACTATAATTTTACCATTAAAAACAGTACCGACTTGAGGTATTACCGGATAAGCAGGGGCGATAGTGGCAGCAAAAGCAGCTGAAATGCCCACCCCTATCACGGCAAAAACAAGAGACAGAAACAAATACCACCACCCGCGCGTCTTTGTTTCGCTTTTCTGCCTCGCCCGGGCACTCCAGCGAATAGCGAAAAGGAACCCGCTCCCCCTTACCTTGCCCATTCTCCCCCCCATCACCGTGTGCAGTCGATCTTCAGGTGGACTGACGGCGGAGCCACACCGGTCTCCGCCGCCGTTCCATGTGTCTGTGTCGGAAAAACACGATAGGAGAATGTGCGTGTCAGGTCAAGGATAAAATATGTTAGGGGTCGAGATCGTGGTCCGCCGGGCAACAGAAGTGGCCCGATAAGAATCGATACCCCGCCATTAGCCTGGATACCGGCAAATTCTTGCCACAAAAAAAGCCCGCTTTAACAAGCGAGCTTTTTTAAACCTGGACACAGGGGAAAAACTATTCGGCAATCCCCCACAGGGCTGTTTGCCGCCTGGAAACTGGGGTAATGCCGATCTCTTTGCTTGCCCGCTGGCCGCCGGGGTCCGTGGCGGTTACCCGGATAACGATCCTTGTTTTTTGCTCCCCGCGAAAGAAAGAGGGCACCACAAAGGAAACCGCCGAAGCCTGCCCGGAAAGCCTCTCCAGGCCCACCGGCGGGCCGGTCAACTGCTCCCAGGCATACTGCACGCCGCCAGGAGAATCATCCCTGGTAAGCCCTGCGTCAAGCACCACGTTTTCCCCCACCTGGTACGCATCAGCCACCGGCCTCAAGACCAGCACGGGGGGCTTGTCGTTGGCCTTGACCGTGATGATCACCTTCCCGGCCTTGGAGACAACCCCGGCCGCCTTGAACCGGTACCGGACCTCCTCCTTGCCGCCAAAATACCTGTCCGGCTCATAGAGATGCCGGCTGCGGTCGAGACGGTGCAAACCGCCTCGCAGGGGCGCACCCCCGAGGATTTCCACCGACACCTTGTCGTCAAAGGGCTCCGTGTTGGCCTCAGCCCAGATCTTTTTCCAGTTAATGGTGAGCGGGGCGGTGCTCATGGTCTTGAGCCGCACATTCGCCGCCGCCACCTCCGGCCGCTCTTCCGGCGGACATTCTTTCGACGCTTCCGCCGCCACCGGCTTGGCTTCCTCCGGGCCCATGACCCCGACCTTGGCAGGGGCGCTGGCCAGCTGCCCGTCGGAAACCCGGAATTCAAAACCGTCTTCCCCCGGGAAATCAAGGTTGGGCAGATAGGTGATCTTGGGCAGGTCGCCGGAGAGCCTGCCGAACTTGGGCGGGGATACAATTTCATACTTCAGGGGATCGCCATTTTCATCGGTGCCGGAAAGCTCGATGGGCAGAGCCTCGTTGGGCTTTGTCATGCGCCAGCGGGACTCGCCGGCCACCGGGGCCACATTGGGGGGGGGAGCCATGGGGACGACAACAGCCGGCGGGGCAACGGGCTTCTCCTGGGCGGGCGGCGGCACGGGGGCCGGCATCTCGCCTTTCTTGTTGTTCATCATGTACCAATAACCGCCTCCTCCCATCAGCAAGACGAGAAAAAACGCTCCGATAGCCAATCCTTTTTTCTTCCCCGCTTTAGGAGGTGGGATAAATGGGTGATCTGTGTCCGCAGCAAAGGGCTTGTCACGGGTGGAATCCATAGTGGCCTCCGCAAGAAAATCCGGCAGAGCGGCAGAAGAAGCCGGGGAGAAAATATCTTCGTCACCCATCCCTCCCTGCGGGGCTGTGCCACCAGCAATTGTTCCTTCATCGGGGATATCGGGCAGGTCGCCAAAATCAAACTCATCGTCATCAAACCCGCCGTCGTCCGGCAACCCGAAATTATCTTCTCTTGGGGCTTTCCCGCTCCCGCCTTGAGCCACCTCGGCAAAACTCACCGTTTCCGGTCGCTCCGGCTCCTCGCCGCCGATATCGGAAAAAAGACTATCCAGATCATCCTTGCTGGGAGGGCCCAGACCATCGGCCATGGCTGGTTCTCCGGAACCCTTTGTTTCTCCTGCATCGGCAAAAAGACCATCGATATCGGACTGGTCCAGCTCAAAATCATCGCCACCCGCGGGCGTAGCCGCAAGCGAAGGCCCTTCTCCACCGCCAAGCAGGGAATCGATATCAGACTGGTCCAGCTCGGCGAAACCTTCGTCTCCGCCACCGCCACCGCCGGAGGCGGCAACAGGCACAGGCGCGGCTGCGCCGCCGCCACCTCCCAGAAGAGCGTCAATATCGGACTGATTCAATTCGCCCAGCCCATCTTCCACCGGAGCGCCGGGCTTGTCTTCCGCCAGATCGTCCAGCCAGTCGTCTATTTCAAGGCCTGTTTTTTCGTCTGCCATAACCTCACCCGATATTTCGCTGCACTCACAATTGCTTACTGCAGGTAGACATAGCTGTGGAGCGCCCGATAAATGGGTTCCGACATCTGGGCATTCACCACATAGGAACGACGCTCGCCGCAGGCATTCACCCCGGTAACATGTACGCGCAGATAGCCGTCCGCCTCCTGGAGAATCCCCCAGATCCGTTGCGGGGACTCGCCATTTGTCTTCATCATCGAGCCCTCCGCCTCATTGTTGATTACCGCGGCCATCTGGTCCGCCAAGGTTATCCCCAAAGTGGTCATCTTTCTGGAAGAAGAAAACTCTCCAATCACGATAAACGGCTCAACAGCAACCGGCGAGGCGGCAAAAAAATATTTGAATTGCCCGATGGCGTCACGACTGAACATGGAAACAAAGCCGGGCACGGAAGCATAGCTTTGCGGAAGGTTGCCCGAGGCGGGTTCCAGCGGAACATCGACATAGGCCGCATGCTGGGGAGGAAAACAGCAGCCCGCCGAGGCGGCAAGAACAATGAGAGGGATCAACAGCCTTTTCAAGGGTCTCAGATATACTTGTCTGCGCAATGCCTGCTCCATCCCGATCCTCCTCTCGTTTCCTGCTGCCCCCTACTGGGCAAAACCCTTAATCGCGATCCGGGTGGGGACCGGCGGCGCCTGGAACAGCCCAAGCAGTTCCCGCGTGAGCGGCATGGTGTAGCGCCAGGAGGTCTTGATCAGGCCATCACTGAGGCGCACCAAGCGCCCTTGCACAATAAGGGTTTTCCGGGTGTTGGAAAAGGTGGAGACCACCGCGTACTCAAGGGCGGGATTTTTGCTGGCCAGCTCGCCGATGTTCCGGGAAAGGAGGAACTCTCCGGTCTGGGGCAGGATAGTGATCTCCTTGCCCAGGCGGAGTTCGGTTACCGTAAGACCGCGGTCCGCCAGATCGGTAAGCAGGTACTCGCCCATGACCCGGCCGAACTCGGTGTCACGCTTGAAGTCGGAAAGAGGCACGGCATTGACCACCCCAATCCGGCCGGCAAGACTCAGCCCTTCGCCTTCCCCTTGCAGCTCGTAATATACCTTCCCTGCCACTTCCTTGGACATTTCCGTCAGACGCATTTCCGAGCCCCGGCTGGATGCCTCCGGCAGGTACTGGTAAATGTTGTAGCTGGCCGGAACCCTGCGCACCTCGGCCTGCGGCCCCTGTTCCCGGGCGCTGCTCTCGGCCCATGCCGGGCCGGCAAAGAGGGCCAGCCCCAAGCAACAGAGTATCGCGTTTCTTTTCCCCTTTTTCATCCTGTCCTCCCTGAACCGTTGTACTCTCTTGCCATGGAAAGCCGTGTTTCTGTGCAACCCTGCGGATATAGTATCACAATTCCAATTTTTTCAGATAGAGCGGCTCCGGTTTTCCCTCCCGGACCGAGGCGGTGTCCGCCAGCATCTGCTCGGCCAGTGTATTTCTCGGGATGATGGCCGTAGCCGAGGAGAGGAGCTTGGCGCTCCGGTTGTCGATGATCCTGGCGTTGATGACAATGCTGTCTTTGCTCGGGGTGTAGGTGCCGGTAAGCATGGCCCCGGCATCCACCGTCTGGCTGACCTCGGCCGGGTT
>JAZDIS010000385.1:0-3132 GCA_043804705.1 Pseudomonadota bacterium
GCATCGGAGCCAATGTCCATTACTTGCCGGTACATCTGCACCCCTATTACAAGGAGGCCTTCCATACTGCGCCGGGTCTCTGCCCGAATGCCGAAGCCGCTTACGAACGTATTCTGACCCTGCCCTTGCATCAGGGCATGGATGAGGCGGATGTGGCCAGGGTGGTGCATGCTCTGCAACAGGAGTTGGCTGTATGATCGGCAGGCTGGTGATCCGGGCGGACGCGAACGGTGTCATGGGCACCGGTCATGTCATGCGTTGCTTGGCGCTGGCCGAGGAGTGGCGCGACCGAGGTGGTCAGGTGGTGTTTGTGGGCAGGATCGAGCCGGAAGCGTTGCGTCGACGAATAGAATCGGAAGGATTTGGCCTGGTCGATTTAGCAGGCAATTATCCGGATCCGGCAGACCTTTTGGCCATGCATCGGTTGGCAGGGGAGCAATTGGGTCGGCAAGCCTCCTTGGGTTGGCTGGTGCTGGACGGCTACCATTTTGATGCTGCCTACCAACAGGTTATGCGGGAAGCCGGTTGGCAGCTATTGGTGATAGACGACCTGGGGCAACTGGCGGACTACCATTGCGAGGCGCTACTCAACCAGAACCTTTACGCCCCCGATATCTCATACAATTGTCCTCCTGAGGCAACCATGCTGCTGGGGCCGCGTTACGCCCTGCTGCGCCGGGAGTTCCGGATTTCCGATGAAGAGCGGGTCTTCCCGGCGGTCGCCAGACGGGTGTTGGTTACCATGGGCGGCGCGGATCAGCACAATGTGACTGCCCTGGTGTTGTCTGCCCTGGCGGTCAGTGGTATTGATGGTCTGGAGGTAAAGGCGGTGGTGGGGGCGGCCAATCCGCATGCCGAGGTACTTGCCGGGCTGGTGGTAGGGTTGCCGTTTCGGTGTGAGCTGATGTGTGATGTTCCCGATATGGCGGTCGTGATGCGTTGGGCGGATGTTGCTGTGACCGCCGCCGGTACCACCACCTACGAACTGGCCTGTGTGGGGGTACCGTTTTTGACCCTGGTAACTGCGGATAACCAGGAGGGAAATGCCACTCAACTTGCCCGCCAGGGGGTGGCCATGGCGCTGGGCTGGCACGACGCCCTTGGCCAAGATGCGTTGTCCAGCCGGTTGCGAGAATTTTTGCAGGATGGTGGGCAACGCCAGGCCCAGGCTGGCATGGGCCGTGAGTTGGTGGACGGCTGGGGCGCCAGCCGGGTGGTCACAGCCCTGCTGGTGAGGGGTCTAACGCTGCGTCCTGCCGGTTGGCGGGACAGAGACGAGATACTCTGCTGGGCCAACGACGCGGAGACCCGGAAGAACTCCTTCTGCTCCGAGCCCATAAGCCAGGAAGGCCATGAGCAGTGGCTTACCGCGAAACTCGTTGCCCCGGACTGTCGTCTGTGGTTGGCGGAACTTTCGGGCAACATCCAGATGGGCATGGTGCGTTTTGATCTGGGTGAAGGCATGGCGGAGATCTCGGTGAATTTGAATCCCCGTCTGCGTGGGCAGGGGTTGGGCAGCGTGCTGATCAGCACGGCTTGCGCGAAGCTGTTTCGGGAGGAGCAGGGAGTGGGGAGGATCACCGCTCTGGTTAAGAAGGAGAACCACGCCTCGTTGCGCGCTTTTACCTCGGCCAATTTTACCATGGGCGGCGAAATTGAACGCCTCGGGATCCCGGCAGTATCGCTAAGAGTGGAAAGGAATTGGCATGGCTGAGATCTCCATCAATAATAGGGCCATCGGCTCGGGTCATCCTGTTTACATCATCGCCGAGATGAGTGCCAACCACGGCCAGGATTTCGACCGGGCGGTGGGGACCATCGAGGCGGCTAAGATGGCTGGCGCCGATGCGGTGAAGATTCAGACCTACACTCCAGACACCCTGACTATTCCCTGTGATAATGAATATTTTCGGATTAAGGGGACGATCTGGGAGGGTCGGACCCTGTACGATCTCTACGGTGAGGCTTATACCCCCTGGGAGTGGCAGCCGCGACTCAAGGAAATCGCCGACCGGCTGGGCATTACCCTTTTTTCTACCCCCTTTGACGCCACGGCAGTTGAGTTCCTGGAGGGTCTGAATGTGCCGGCCCACAAGGTTGCCTCTTTCGAGCTGGTGGATCTGGCGCTGTTGGAACGGATCGGGGCCACTGGTAAGCCGGTGATTATGTCCACCGGCATGGCAAGCCTTGCTGAGATCGACGAGGCGGTAGCCACCCTGCGCCGGGCCGGGGTAGGAGGAATTGCCCTGCTCAAGTGTACCAGCGCCTATCCGGCGCAGGTTGAGGACATGAATCTGCGCACCATCCCCCATCTGGCCGAGGCCTTTGGGGTAGTGGCCGGGCTGTCCGACCACACCACCGGGCTTGCCGCGCCGGTGGCGGCGGTGGCGCTGGGGGCGTCGATCATTGAGAAGCATTTTACCATGGATCGGGCTGCCGGCGGCCCGGACAGCGCATTTTCCCTTGAGCCGCATGAATTTGCGGCCATGGTGGCAGCGGTGCGAGAAACCGAGCAGGCCCTGGGCCGGGTCTGCTATGAGCCATCCGCGGCTGAAGAGAAGAGCCGGGCCTTCCGGCGGTCGTTGTTCGTGGTTGAAGATGTCCTGGCCGGCGAGCCGTTTACCAAAGATAATGTCCGTTCGATCCGCCCCGGTCAAGGTTTGCCGCCGCGCTGTCTCGATCTGGTTCTGGGACGGCGGGCCACGCGGGATATTGCGCGAGGAACGCCTTTGGGTTGGGGGGTTGTTGGATGAGTATTTATCGTGCCGTGCTCTGTGGCCTTGGGAATATCGCCTGGCTTTTTGATCGGAATTACCCGGAAAGCGTGACTTCCCTCTCCCATGCTGGTGCTTACGGGAAACAGGCAAGAACCACATTGGTGGCCGGATTTTCGCCGGCGCAGAAAGATCGGGACATTTTTAGCCAAGCCTTCGGTTTGCCGACGTACGACAGTCTGGAGGAATTGCTTGCCGCTGAAAGACCGGAGATTGTCAGCATCTGTTCTCCCTCGCAGACTCATTACTCTCAGGTTATGACCTGTTTGGACTACGACATCCCGATGATCTGGCTGGAGAAGCCGCCGGCTTTTACCTCGGCTGAGGTGGATGCCCTGGCGGCCATGGCAGCAGCAAA
>JAZDIS010000386.1:0-2244 GCA_043804705.1 Pseudomonadota bacterium
GCGGAACAGAGGCTTTTGTTCAAGGGGATAAAACCACAGGGCGAGTAATTTCAGCTCCTGCCCTGCGCCAGGGACAAGGCCAGCCGTGCGGCCCGTGCCGAGGCCCCTGCCCCACCCAGCCGTTCCCGGACCTCGGCAAGACCTGCCAGCATGCGGGCTCGCTCCGTCTGCTCTGCAACAAGGCGGATGGTGGCCATGGCGATCTTTTTCGGCACGGCCTCGTGCTGGAGCAGCTCCGGCACCACTTCCCGCCCGGCCACCAGATTGACCAGCGAAGCATATTGCACCTTGATCAAGCGCCGCCCCAAAAAATAGGTCAGCGGCGAAACCCGGTAAGAAACGACCATGGGCACATTCAGGATGGCCAGCTCCAGGGATACGGTTCCTGATGCCGCCATCACCGCGTTGCAGGCGGCCATGAGCTCGTAGCGGTTCTCCCGGATCACCCGCACCTCGATCCCCGCCTCCGCCAAGCCGTTGACCAGAAGATCATCCTCGCTCAGGGTGGGGGCCAGAGGCAGGACAAAGACCGGTTTTTCCAGCTGCGCCCGCATCAGTTCCGCCGCGGCCAGGAAGACCGGAAGCATCCCGGCTATCTCCCGCCTGCGACTGCCCGGCAGGATGCCGATTACCGTGCTGTCCGGGGCAAGGCCCAGGGATTGCAAAAATTCCGCCCGGGGTATGGCGGCGCGCACCGTGTCCAAAAGGGGGTGGCCCACATACTCCACCTCCATCCCGCGTCTTTGGTAGAAATCCTTTTCAAAGGGCAGGATCACGGCCATGCGATCCACCAGCTTCTTGATGGTCTTGACCCGGCCGCTGCGCCAGGCCCAGACCTGCGGGCTGATATAGTAGAACACCGGGATGCCGAGCCGCTTGGCCTTTTTGGCCAGGATCAGGTTGAAGTCGGGATAGTCGATAAGGATCAAGAGGCCGGGCGGCTGTTCCCTAAGCCGTTTCTCAAGGGCGTGCATGGCCTCGCGGATGAAGCCGAGATGGCTGATCACCTCGACGATGCCCACCACGGCCAGCCGGGAGGAATCGTAGAGGATCTCCATCCCTTGGCCGGCCAGGGCCGGCCCGCCGATGCCGCAGACGGCAAGATCCGGGGCCTGTTCCCGCATGGCGGCGACGAGCTTCGCCCCGTGCATGTCACCGGAGGCCTCGCCGGCCACGAGCATGATTTGGGGGGCGTTCATACGTTGAACAGCTGGCGGTGGGTATCGGCATGTTCCTTGATTTTGGCCATGATCTCCTGGGCCACGGCCAGGGCCAGCCGTCCTTCCCTGCCGGAGACCTTCGGCTGGGTCCGGTTGCGGACATTCTTGACAAAATCCTTCAATTCCATCTCCAGGGCATCCTGGTGCAGGTAGCAGGAGGAGATGACCTCCTCCTGGGGCATGGAGTTTTCGTCCAGCTCCTTGCCTGGCTTGATCACGGTGATCTCCTTCTTGCCGTAATCAACCGCCACGAATGAATGGGGCTGAAAAACGCGCAGCCGCCGGATATTTTCCCGGGAAACGCGGCTAACGGTGAGATTGGCGGTACAGCCGTTCTCAAAGATCAACCGGACATTGGCAATATCGGTGGTCTTAGTGAAAACCGGCATGCCCACCGGGTGCATGGAAGCGATGGGTCAGTCGACCAGGCTCAGGACAATGTCGATGGCGTGGATCATCAGGTCGAGGACCACGTCGACATCAAGGCCCCGCGGCTTGAAGACATGGATCCGGTGCGATTCGATGAAAAGCGGCTGGGTAAGGTGTTCGGCCATGGCCAGAATGGCGGGATTGTACCGCTCGATATGGCCTACTTGCAGGATGCGCTGCCCTTGTTCGGCCAGGGAGATGAGATCGTCGGCCTCGGCCAGGGTGGTGGTCATGGGCTTTTCCAGCAGGACATCCTTCCCGGCCAGGAGACAGACCTGGGCCACCTGGTGGTGCAGGCTGGTGGGCACCACCACGCTCACCGCATCGACTTGGTCGAGCAGCGCCTGATAATCGCCAAAGGCGGTGGTGTTGCAGGCTCCTGCGACCTCGGCGGCATAGGCCGGGTTGAGGTCCGCCACCCCCACCAGCTCCACCTCCGGGTTTGCCATGTATTTCTGGGCGTGAAACTTGCCGAGATACCCTACCCCGATAACCCCGATGCGTGTCTGTGCCATATGGGATGCCTGCCTGTTCGCTTGAATTTTCTGAGAAATTACGCCATTGCGCGGAAACTGGCAAGGTAAAAGGCTCAAGG
>JAZDIS010000387.1:0-3937 GCA_043804705.1 Pseudomonadota bacterium
AGGCGATCATCCGCGGCTTGCGGGCCGTTTCGGATTTTGATTACGAGTTCCAGCTTGCCCTGATGAACCGCAGGATCGAGCGGGAGGTGGAAACGGTTTTCCTGATGACCGGCTTCCGCTGGATTTTCATCAGTTCCAGCATCATCAAAGATGCCGCCAGGCATGGCGGTGATGTGAGCGGTCTGGTGCCGGATCATGTCTGCGAAAAATTGCGGGCGCGTTATCTGCAACCATGATGGAGAGCAGCACTTACAGGATACTCCGGCATGGATGATCCGGAGCGAAGAGCAGAACCCCTGACCCGTCGGATATTTCTGGCTGGTTCTTGGTCTTGGCTGCGATGGGGTGCCGGCGCCATGCTTTTGTATCCCGTTTTTCGTTTCCTTGGTTTCCGTAGCCCCAAACAGCCACGCATTGTGAAAGTCGATAGGGTTGTGCCGGTGGGCGGATTTGTTCTGGAGCATGATTTCATTCTCTTTGTCGGGCAAACCGGGCCATGGGCCGTGTCGAGAAAATGCACCCATCTGGGCTGCCGGCTCAATCTTCAGGAAAAGGAGGGAATCCTCCTTTGTCCCTGTCATCGGAGCCGGTTCAGCAAGGATGGCGTCCGGCTCAGCGGCCCGGCCAAAAGAAATCTTCCCCGTTTTCAGGTGACAACGGTGCGGGAGGACAAGGACGAAAAAGGGTACCTTGTTACCTATTAAGATTATGGACATCCGCACGTTTATCATCGAGACGAAATGGGGGGGCATGAGCCTGGTCTCTCTCTACCTCTCTGTTTTATCCGGGATGGTAATAGCCCTCCAGTATGACCCAGCCACTCCGTTTTTTTCCGCCAGCTCCCTTGATCTGCTGGCGCCGTTCGGCCAATTTTTCAGGGCCTGCCATTTTTATTCCAGCCAGTTGTTCTTTCTTTTTTCCCTCTGTCATCTGGCGGCGATTATCCTGACAAAGGCCGATCAGCAGCTGCGCGTCGGCAAATGGCTCCTGCTGATCGGTTCCGTCCTTGCCGCGCTGTTGCTGCTTTTTACCGGCTATGTTCTGCGGGCGGATGCAACCGGAGAGGCGGCTGGGGTCATTGCCGAAAATATCACCCTGTCCATTCCCTATCTGGGAGAGGTGCTGAACTCGTTGCTTTTTGCCATTGAGGCCGAGGGCATGAAGCGGGTCTACGCCAACCATCTTCTCGGTCTTGGGCTTGTCTGGGGGGTTTGTTGTTGGGATCATCTGCGCCGCTACCGGGTTGGCTTTGGTCAACACAGTCTGTTGCTGTTCGGCACCGTGGTGATCAGCCTCTGTCTGGCAGCGCCCATGGAACCGGCCCGCCTCGGGCTGTTCCATATCCAGGGGCCATGGTTTCTGCTCGGACTGCAGGAGCTGTTGCGCTACATCCAGCCCTTTTGGGCCGGGGTCATCGTTCCAAGCACCGTTGTCGTTGCCCTGGTCTGTGTGGGCATGGATACTGCGGGACGGCGGAGAGCGTTGCTGTTCATCGCGGGCTGGCTCGCCGTCTATTTCATTCTTTCCGTGATTGCCGCCTTAAGATAGTGAAGAGTGGAAAGTTAAGTAGGAAAAATTGCACGAAGAAAGATAGTTACCCCTTCATTTTCGCGTCCCTTCACGGCAGAGGCAGGCGGACGGAAAAAATCGTGCCCTGGGGCCGGCAGTCGCGCAGGGAAATTTCGCCGCCATGGCTGTGTACAATCTGACGGACAATGGCCAGGCCCAGCCCCGTGCCTGTTTCCCTGGTTGTGAAAAAAGGCTCGAATATTCTTTCCCGAAGACCTTCCGGGATGCCGTGGCCGTTGTCAACGATCTCCAAGACAATGGCGGCTTCTGGTGTTTCCTTGTGCCCGGCTGCGGTTTCCTCGGCCCGGAGCAGTATTTCCCCTTTTTCCATATGCCGGCAGGCGTTGGCGCTGTTTGCAATCAGGTTGAGAAGCACCTGTCTGACCAGCTGTGGGTCGGCCCAGCAGTCAAGACCGGGCTGGATCTCCAGGTCAAGGGTCAGGGCACGGTTCCAATCCGGATTCTGGCCTAGGGTTTCCACGGCTTCCCGCGCCAGATCCCGCAAGGAAAACCATTTTTTTTCCGGGTTGACAGGCTTGGAGAAGAGGAGGAAGTCATGGATGGTTGCATCAAGCCGGTCTGATTCCCGCATGATGATATTAAACAACCGTTTGTTGACGGAATTGTCCCTTGTGTCCCTGTCCAGCAGTTGCACGGCCCCGGAGATGGCGGCCAGGGGATTCCTGAGTTCATGGGCAATGCCTGCGGCCATTTCGCCTATGGTCGCCATTTTTTCGGCCTGCTGCACCTGGGCCTCCATCTTTTTTATCTGACTGAGATCCTGCAGGGTATACACATAGCCGTTTTCGTTGTCATCCGGGGCATTGAGCCTGGAGCAGGAATATCCCACAGGGATCGTCTCTCCGTTTTTGCGGCGGATGGCAGCCGTGTGCCGGCGTTCGTCGTGGCGCAGGGGAATTTCCAGACCGGAAAATGCCTGGCAAAGTTCCTGGCCGAGGATCTCGCCTGGTCTGTAGCCGGTGATGAGTTCTGCCGCACGGTTGAAGGAGGTTGCCCGATTGTCGGCGTCAACGGTGATAATGCCGGTATTGATGTCATCAAAGATCTGCTTGTAGAGAAAGGACAGCCGGTCATAGTCGTTTACGGTCTGGAACAGTTCCGCTTCTGTTTTTTGGAGCCGGGTCGAGAGCATGGAGCTTAGGATGGCAACCAGGAAAAAGGTGAGGCTGTAAATGGTGAAATAATGGAGAAGTATCTGGAAATTGGCCAACTGGCTTGGGTAATTCTGGACAAAGCGGGAAGCATGTCCGCTGTATTCGATAAGGAGCAGGGTGCCGAACAGCAGGGTGCTCAGCGTGGCAAACAGCAGGCTTCCCCGCCGAAAAAGCATGAAGGCCCCCATGACGATGGGGAAAAAATACACCACCGTGAAAACAGACTGACTGCCGCCGGTGGAAAAAACCAGGATCGTGACCAGGAGGGTGTCAAGGGTGATCTGCAGGTAGCCGAAGCGGGAATAGCACTGGATCATCCGTACTACCAGGGCGGAGAGGATGGTGAACACGTAGAGTCCGGCAATGAAATAGGCAAGATGGTGCAGGGGGGGAAGAAAGATGGAAGGCGTCTTTGTCTGGAGAAGGACGCTGATCCCCAACATCAGGGAAAGAAAAAGCACCCTGAAAAATAGCAGCCACTGGATCTGTTTCTTGAGATGATCATTGGCGGCAGGCGAGCCGGTATGCGGGCAGAGGGCGGAAAGTCTCATGTGGCCTTTGGGAAAATGGGCTTGTCCCCAGCCTCACCGGACAGGGGTGTTCCAAGGACAGGCCTCAAATGTTATATTTTTTCGCCTTGTAACGGAAGGAGCGGAAGCTCATTTTCAAAAGATCCGCCGCTTTCATTCTGGAATTCTTGGTTCGGGCCAGGGCTGTACTGATCAGTCTTTTTTCAATACCGGTGATGTACTGCTCAAGCCCGAGGTCGAAGGCTGCTTCCTCCGCGGCTCCGACGGTATCTTTCTCGGTCTGCTCCGGACCAGGGGGATGGCCGGACCGGTGTCCTGACAGGGTGAGGCTTTCCGGCAGGATGATGTTGGAGGATTCCAGGGCGACCCCCCTCTCGACGATATTTTCCAGTTCGCGGACATTGCCTGGAAAATCATAGTCCATGAGAACTTCCAGGGCATAGGAGGAAATCTGCTGCACCTCCTTGTCGAACAGGGCGGAATATTTCTTCAGAAAATGCTCGACCAGGAGCGGCACATCACCCTTGCGTTCACGGAGTGGCGGCATGCGGATGGGGACAACCGCCAGACGGTAAAAGAGATCCTCCCGAAAGCGACCGGCCAAGACCTCCTCTTCCAGGTTCTTGTTGGTGGCGGAAATGATCCGGACCTTGACCTTGATGG